>JAQGKM010000051.1 GCA_028290125.1 Hyphomicrobiales bacterium
GACGAGATAGGTCGCATAGGCTTTCGCCTGGGGCGACATGTCCGCGAGGTCTCCAGAGAGTTCGGCGGCGACGGCGATCGTCTTGCCGTCGCATCCCAGAAGCTTCGTGCGCGCCGCGCCAAGCCGCTCGCGCTCGCTGTCGGCGAGGCCCGCCGCGCGCGCGAGCGCCGCCGTGTAGGCGACCGCGCCGCTCGTCTGGCTTTGGCACCGGCTGGGGTCGTCGGCCGTCGCCGCGCCGGCATGCCACGAATGCGCTTCCTCGAGCGTCTTGACCGAGAACAGCGACGCGTCGCCGGTCGGATCGATCGTCGCCGGCAGGCTCGCGCGGGCTGGATCCTCCGCCAGCATGGCGAGGTTGATGCGGGTGTCGTTGCCGGGGCTGAGGAAGGGCAGGCCGGACTGGTCCGAATAGTCGAGCCGGTCGATCGTCCAGGGGGGCGAGCCTTCGCCGCCGCCGCACGCCAGCACGACGATCACGGGAAGCGCGATCAGGATCGAGGAAACGAGGGGGAGCGGCAGGCGCACGAGATCGACCGGGCAGGAGAACGACCGTGATCGTAGCATCCAGCCAAGGCTGCGCAAGATCGCACGTCGCAGTCAGGACTGCGCGCGGCGGCGAAGAAACGGCGCAGCGAGATTCAGCGCCAGCCCGCCGAGCACGAGCGCCGTTGCGGCGAGTTTCCAGAACGGCATGTCTTCCCCGAGCCACAGCGCCGACGAGGCGAGCCCGAACACCGGAACCAGCAGCGCCATGGGCGACACCAGCGCGGCGGGGTGGCGGGCCAGCAGCCAGCCCCAAGCCGCATAGCCGAACAGCGAATTGCCGACGCTCTGCCACGCGACCGTGCCCCATGTCGCGGCGTCCGCCTCCTGCAAGCCGCGCCACATCGCCGCCGGGCCCTCGAGCGCGAAGGCCAGCGCAAACAGCGGCGGCACGGCGAACAGCGCCGACCAGACGACATAGGCCACCATGTCGACGCGTCCGGCGCGCTGCGTCACGATGTTGGCGCAGGCCCAGCTCGCCGCCGCAGCGAGCGTCAGCAGCAGGCCGGTGACGCTCGTCTGCGCATCGGTGTGGCGGGCGATCACCACGAGGCCGGCGGCCGCCAGCGCCAGCGCCACCCATTGCAGCGGACGCAGCCGCTCGCCGCTCAGCATCATCGCGAGCCCGATGGTGAAGAACACCTGCGTCTGGATGACCAGCGACGCGAGCCCGGGCGAGATGTAGCCATCGAGCGCGAAGAACAGGATGCCGAACTGGCCGACGCCGATCAGGACGCCATAGGCGGCGAGATCGCGCCAGCGCACGGCGGGTCGCTTCACGAAGAAGATCACGGGCGCGACGACGAAGAGAAAACGCAAGGCCGCGAAGAACAGCGGCGGCAGATGCGCCAGCCCCGCTTTCATCACCACGAAATTCGATCCCCAGATCGCCATGACGGCGACCGCCAGCACGGCGTGCCGCCACGGCAGGGCGGCGGCAGGCAGCGACGGAACGACCGGGCTCATGCCTGTCGCGGCGCGGCGCTCTTGCCATCGGAGAGGCGCACCGCGAGCGCCATCAGCAGCGGCACGGCGGCGACGCAGGCGGCGAACAGGCCCGCAGCCGGCAGGCCGGCGTAGCTCACCAGCGGCCCGGTGATCAGCGACAGCACGAGGCTCGCGCCGCCCGCGAAGGAATCGTTGGTGCCGATGGCCCGGCCGCGCGCCCCGGTCTCGACCTCGTCGGCGAGCAGCGCGGTGGAGGCGACGTTGGAGGCCGCCCAGCCAAGTCCGACGAGGAATGTCCCGAAGGTGATGGCGACGTAGCCCGTCGTCAGGCCGACCAGCGCTGCGCCGGCGATCGTCATCACCACGCCCGGATACATCACGCGATTGCGGCCGATGCGGTCGCAGAGCTTTCCGATCGGGATCGAGAAGGCGAACATGCCTGCGGAGTGAAACAGGTGCGCCCAAGCGATGGCGGTCAGCGAGTGGCCGTGATGGGCGAGCACCAGCGAGGTCAGCACCATCACGATCGACATGTTGCCCTGGCCCGCCGCGTTGCAGGCGATGGCGAGGCGCGTCGGCGCGTGGCGCAGCAGGCCCATGGTCGAGAAATCCGTCGCCTTGCCGGCCGGGTGCGGCGGCTCGACGTAGCCCGGATAATACGCGCCAAGATTCTGGCCGATCTCCTTCGGATCAGGCCGCACGAAATACACCAGCACGGCCCCGATGATGATGAGGACCGGCAGCATCAGCCAGGGCAGCGCCATCGGGTCGGAGCCGCTGGTTTTGGCGAGCCGCTCCGACAGGTTGACGACCGCGGGGCTGAGAATGAGGCCGGCGAAGGTGCCGAGCGCGATGTAGCCCAGCGCCTGCCCGCGCAATTGCTGCGGCACCATGTCGGTCGCGCCGACCCGCATCTGCTGCGCGGCGTTCATGCCCATGCCGAAGGCGAGGATGCCGAAGATCAGGAGCCAGAGGCTGCGCATGTCCTGCGCGAAGCCGACCACCAGCGTGCCGACGAGCGCCAGCGCGAGGCCGAGCAGGATGCCGCGCTTGCGGCCGAAATTGTCGGTGATCTTGCCGATCGGATAGGAGACGAGAAATCGCGACAGGCCGATCAGCGCGACCGAC
>JAQGKM010000280.1 GCA_028290125.1 Hyphomicrobiales bacterium
GCTCCGCACTTTTCCACCCATGTCCGGTTCAGCCGCGCGAATTTCTCTTCGTCGAGTCCCCAGAGGATGCGCTCCCGCAGGTTCGCGCGGCATTCGTCGCGCTTGCGCAGGTCGGCGAGCGAGCGCATGTCGGACTCGCGTCCGCATTGCGTCTCCAGCGCCGCATGGCGGCGGCGCAATTCCGCGCTGCTGACGCCGTATTTCGCCGCCTCCTGTCCGATGCGGAACTCGTCATAGGCGGGGTCGACGCCGTTCAACCCGATGGTGCGCGCCTCGGTCGGCGGCAGCAGGCGCATGTCGCCCGGCGGCACGGCGAACATCATGCGCATCAGCGCGTCGGAAATGTTCATCTCACCCAAGTATTCGACGATCGAACGCTGCATCTTCTTGTAGCGCGCATCGGCCTCGTAAAAATCATTGGTGTCGGATTTCACGAAATAGGGCCGGTGCAGGCCGATGCCGGCGATGTTGCGTTCGACGCCGCCCATGGCGACGAAAACGCAGGCCGAGTGACACGGACCGTTCGACGACACCGTCCCGGTGCGCCGGCGAATGTCGCGACCGATCGCCATCGCGGCTTGCACGTCGCCGCCGGTGCTGTGGATGGTCACGATTGGCTTCAGCGTCGACTGCGTCCGCTTTTGTTCGAGATCGAGCAGCGAGGCGAAACTGCGCGCGGTTTCGTCGCTGATCGCGCCCTCGATCGACAGCCGCACGACGCATCCGGTCGAGCGCGGCGTCTCGCAGATTTCATTGAGCCTGACATGACCGGGCATCTCCATCGCCTGAGACGAAGCTGGCCCGAACGCGCCTGTCAGGAGAAAGAGGCCGATCGCCAGAGCGCGCAAGAAAAACTCCCTCGCGGTGCAGAACAAACATCACGCAATCAAAAGCGGCGCGCGGCAGAGGCGGGGCGCCGCGGCTCCGAAAGGAGGCAGTGTCGAGGAGCGCGCGCCTGAGGTCAAGCCTCAGCTGGGGAGCGCGGGTGTTTGTCGCTTTGCCTCCCGTCACAGCCGTGATATTGCCCGCTGCCAACCTCAGTCGGCGCCGATTCCTTATCCGGAGGGGCGACGAAGCCCCCCTTCAGGAGTTGGCCCCATGATCCCCACAGCCCGCATGACCTTCGTCGAGGCGCTCACCTTCGACGACGTGCTGCTTCGTCCCGGCCATTCCACCGTCATGCCGAGCGGGGTCGACCTGACCACGCGCTTCACACGCACGATCAACCTCAACATTCCGATCGTCTCCTCGGCGATGGACACGGTCACGGAGGCGCGGCTCGCCATAGCGATGGCGCAGGCCGGCGGCATCGGCGTCATCCATCGCAACCTCGAGCCGGAGGAGCAGGCCGAGGAAGTGCGCAGGGTGAAGCGGTTCGAGAGCGGCATGGTGGTGAACCCGATCACCATCTTTCCGGACGAGACGCTCGGCGACGCGCTGGCGCTGATGCGCCACCATGGCATTTCCGGGATTCCGGTGGTGGAGCGCGGCCCCGATTCCAAGCCGGGCAAGCTGGTCGGCATCCTGACCAACCGTGACGTCCGTTTCGCCGATAATCCCTTCCAGCCGGTATCCGAGCTGATGACCAAGAAGGTCATCACCATTCGCGAGGGCATGCAGCTCGATGAAGCCCGCCGCATGCTGCATCAGCACCGGATCGAAAAGCTGCTCGTGGTCGATGACGATTACCGCTGCGTCGGCCTGATCACCGTCAAGGACATGGAAAAGGCGACTCTGCACCCCCACGCCTGCAAGGACCCGAAAGGCCGCCTGCGCGTCGCCGCCGCCTCGACGGTCGGCGACAAGGGCTATGACCGCGCGATCCAGCTGATCGACGCCGGCGTCGATTGTCTCGTCATCGACACGGCGCATGGCCATTCGCAGCACGTGCTCGACCAGGTTGCGCGCATCAAGCGCGAATTCGGCAATGTCTCGATCGTCGCCGGCAATATCGCGACCGGCGACGGCTGCAAGGCGCTGATCGATGCGGGCGCCGATGGCGTCAAGGTCGGCATCGGCCCGGGATCGATCTGCACCACGCGCATCGTGGCGGGCGTCGGCGTGCCGCAGCTCACCGCGATCATCGAGGCGGCGGAAGCCGCCCGCAAGGCTGGCGTGCCGGTGATCGCCGATGGCGGCATCAAGTTCTCGGGCGATCTCGCCAAGGCGATCGCGGCGGGCGCCGACAGCGTCATGATCGGCTCGCTGCTGGCGGGCACCGACGAGAGCCCCGGCGAGGTGTTCCTCTATCAGGGCCGCTCGTTCAAGGCCTATCGCGGCATGGGCTCGGTCGGCGCCATGGCGCGCGGCTCGGCCGATCGCTACTTCCAGCAGGACATCAAGGATTCGCTGAAACTCGTGCCGGAAGGCATCGAGGGCCAGGTGCCCTACAAGGGCCCGGTCGGCGCCGTGCTGCACCAGCTCGCGGGCGGCCTGCGCGCCGCCATGGGCTATGTCGGCGGCCACACGATTCCCGATTACCAGTCGCGCGCGGAATTCGTGCGCATCTCGTCGGCGGGCCTGCGCGAAAGCCATGTGCACGATGTCGCCATC
>JAQGKM010000105.1 GCA_028290125.1 Hyphomicrobiales bacterium
TCGACGCCATACTTTTCCGTCAGGCGGAGAAGCAGGTAGCGCGCGATCCAGACTTCGTCGGCGGCGCGCTTGGAGCCCTTGCCGAAAATCTGGAATTCCCACTGGCCCTTGGCCACTTCGGCGTTGATGCCTTCGTGGTTGATGCCGGCGGCGAGGCAGAGTTCGAGATGCTCTTCGACGATTTCACGCGCCATCGAGCCGACGTTCTTGAAGCCGACGCCCGTGTAGTACGGACCCTGCGGCGCGGGATAGCCGTTCTCCGGGAAGCCGAGCGGACGGCCGTCCTCGTAGAAGAAATATTCCTGCTCGAAGCCGAACCAGGCGCCGGCGTCGTCCAGGATGGTGGCGCGCTTGTTGGACGCGTGCGGGGTGACGCCATCCGGCATCATGACTTCGCACATCACCAGCGCGCCATCGACGCGGCCGGCGTCCGGATAGACTGCGACGGGCTTCAGCACGCAATCCGAGCTGTGGCCTTCGGCCTGCATCGTGGACGAGCCGTCAAAGCCCCAAAGCGGTAGGTCTTCCACCGTCGGGAAGTGATCGTATTCCTTGATCTGCGTTTTTCCGCGCAGGTTTGGCACCGGCGTATAGCCGTCGAGCCAGATGTACTCGAGCTTGTACTTGGTCATCGAGACCCTCACGTTTGTTGCTGTCGACCGGGTTCACATCCCGGGCGCGCGGCTTCGACCGATTCCTCTAAAGCATTGCGCGTGCCAAAGCGCAGCGGCCTGTTTCGCCTCTTCAACCGAGGCGCGGGCGCAGCCATATAGCGGGCATCTGCACAATAAACAATCAAAACGCTTTGCCTAAAAGCAGTGCGCGCAAAGCAAGGGCAGATCTGCTAGATTCGTCGTTGGAAGCCCCTAAATCGAGATTTTCGAAGGGAGAATCCTCGTATGACAAGCAATCTCAGCCCGGAATCGGCAAAAATCATCCCGTTTCCGACGAAAACGCGAAAATTCGGCGAGAATCCGAATTTGGCCTCCAACGGCTCATCGGTCAAAAAACCGCCGATCCAGTGGGGCGGCTCCTGGTATCACCAGAGCGCCATCGACGAGGCGAACCGCGACCGAAAGTCGTGATCGCCACTCCAGGCAGCAATTAGATACGTGTTCGCTTTCCCTCCCCGCAGGGGGGAGGGGGATTGGACCCGTCGCTCGTAGCCGCATCAATGTCCGAAGATCGACCAGCCGGTGCGGCGGGCGAGTTCTTCGAGTGCAATTCGGCCGAGGTGGGAGTTGCCCGCCTCGTCGAGCCCCGGCGCCCAGACGGCGACCGAGGCGAGGCCCGGCGCGACGGCGAGAATGCCGCCGCCGACGCCGCTCTTCCCCGGCAGGCCGACACGATAGGCGAACTCCCCCGACCCGTCATAATGGCCGCATGTCAGCATCAGCGCATTGATGCGCCGCGCCCGCTCGGCCGAGATCACCGAATGTCCATTGACCGGATTGCGCCCGTTGTTGGCGAGGAAAAGGCCGGCGCGCGCCAGCTGCCGGCATGACATGGCGATGGCGCAATGGTGGAAGTAGACGCCGAGCGTGAAGTCCACCGGGTTCTCCAGCACGCCGAAACTCTTCATGTAATTGGCCAGCGCGGCGTTGCGGAAGCCCGTGCGTTTTTCCGAGGCCGCGACCTCCTGGTCGATGAAGATGGTCTCGTCCTCGGCGACGAACTGCAGGAAGCGCAGGATTTCGCCCAGCGTCTCGCGCGGCTGGCGTCCCGACAGGATGACGTCCGTCACGGCGATCGCGCCCGCGTTGATGAAGGGGTTGCGCGGCACGCCCATCTCGCGTTCCAGCTGCACGATGGAATTGAACGGGTTGCCCGACGGCTCGCGCCCGACCTTGCGCCAAAGTCGGTCGCCGACGCGGCCGAGGGCCAGCGTCAGGGTGAAGACCTTCGAAATGCTCTGGATAGAGAACGGCATGTCGGCGTCGCCGCCGACGTGCGTGTGGCCATCGAGATCGATCAGCGCCATGCCGAACCGCGCCGGGTCGACATTGGCGAGTTCGGGGATGTAGGTCGCCACCTGCCCGCGATCGGTGCGGGCGCTCATCTCTTCGGCGATGTCGCTGACGATCCGGGCGAGATCGGGGTCGGCCATGCTCATTTCCAGTCTCCACGCCAGTCCGCACGCAAGTCTTCACGCAAGTCTTCCGTGTCCGGCCTATCCTAGCAGAGCAGGATTGATGCCGGATGACCGCAGTGCTAAGCGCGGGTCAACAAAAACAACAGGGGCGGCGGACATTGACGCAGGATACGGCGAGAGACGCCCCCAGGACTTCCAATCTGCCCGCGACCTACGCCGCCGGCCTGTTCAGCATGGGGCAGGCGGAGCTTCTGAGTTTCGTCGTGCCGCTCTGGGCGCTGCTGCAGGGCGCGTCCCCCGCCGAGATCGGCTGGCTCGTCGGCGCGCGCTCGCTGCTCACTTTCTTCCTCGCCATTCACGGCGGCGCGCTGATGGACCGGCTCGGCACGCGTCGCGTCATGCTGTTCTTCACCGCCATGACGGGACTTCTCGCCGCCGTCTATCCGCTGCTCCCGTGGCTGCCGGTGATGCTCGTCCTGCAGATGCTGATCGGTTTCGCTTCCAACATGACGTGGATCGGCGCGCAGACCATGATCGCGCTTGTCACTGGCGGCGATCCCGGGCGGATCGGCACCTTCAGCTTTTATTCGCGCGTCGGCACGATCTTCGCGCCGATGCTGATGGGGCTGCTGTGGGATTTCGCCGGGCCCGACATTGCGTTTCTGGGCATCACGGCGTGGTCGGCCTGCATGTTCCTCGCCGTGTCGCGCATCGAGAACCCGCAAAAGGCGTCGGCGCTGATCGGGCAGATGTCGTGGCGCGACGTGCTGCCGAAGCTCAGCGACTACACCGGCTCGCTGAAATTGCTGGTGCTGCCGGCAGTCGCCTTCACGCTCGCGATCTCGTTCACGCGCCACGCCACCAATGCGGCCGAAACCTCGTTCCTGATCGTGTACCTCAAGGGGCTGGGCTACACCGGCACGGTGATCGGCGGGCTGTTCTCCTTCGCCGAGATCTTCAACGGCCTCGGCTCGCTCGCCGTGCGCTTCCTGCCGACGCGGCGCATGATCGCCTGGCTGATGATCTGCTTCACCGCGAGCTCGATCCTGCTGCTGGCGCTGACGCCGCTGCTCGGCGGCATGTTCCTGCTGCTCGCCGCCGCGCATTCCATCCGCCGCCTGTCCGAGGGCATCGTGCAACCGCTGATGTTCGCGCTGCAGGCGCGCGCCGTGCCGCGCGAGGTGCAGGGCTCCATCGTCGGCCTGCGCGTCACCAACAACCGGCTGGCGTCGATCGTTACGCCTCTGGCGATGGGCTATGTCGTGCAGTTCTTCGGGCTGGAGGCGGGCTTCTACATCATCGGGGCCATGCTGCTGGCGATATGCCTGTATCTGGCCGTCACGGTCGCGCGCTATCGGCTGGATGAAGTCTGAAGCGACGCGCGCCCCCTTTACGGGCCGCGGGATTCAGCGCAAATTTGCGAGCGAAGGCGTCCCGCGATCCACCGCGAGAGAAGCGCCGACAGGGGAGAGATATGGTCACGTTCCTGCTGATCCTGCACGGGCTGTGCGCGGTGGCGCTGCTCGGCGCCCTGACGCACCAGACCTTCGCCGTGTGGTGGCCAGCCCGCAAGCCGGCCGGCATGCCGACCGCCTTTCGCGCCGTACACGCCGCGCGCTTCACCAATGGCGTCATCCTGCTGTTCATCGTGACCTTCATCCTCGGGGGCGTGATCTATCCGCCCTACAGGCTTGCGGTCCGCACCTATCTGGAGACCGCGCGGCTTTGGACCGTGAACGGGTCGTTCGAGCTGAAGGAGCAGTTCCTCGCCATCGGGCTCGGCATGCTGCCCTTCTACTGGCACGTGTGGCGCCAGCCGCTCGACGAGGCGCTCAGTGGTGCACGGCGCGCGACCTGCGCGATCCTGTCCTTCGCGGTCTGGTTCGGTTTTCTCACCGGCCATGTCGTCAACAATGTGCGGGGAATATTCTGATGATCGCCGCCCGCTTCACGCCCGTCTTCGCAGCCGCCTTCGCGCTGATCTACTGCCTTTCGGAGCAGTTCAACATCGCGCTCGTCACCTTCCATCCGCGCCTGCGCGAGTGGGGCTTGTTGACGGAAGCGCCGCGCAACGGGCCGGGCATGTACTGGTACGGCTGGGTCGGCACGGCGGCGCTCGGCGCGCTGGCGATCGCCTTGCTGTCGCTGCCGTTGACCCGCAACCGCGCGGCCCCGCAATGGATCGGCTGGGCGGTCCCGCTCGCCACCATGGTGGCGTTCGTCTATCTGCTGCGCGCTTTCTTCTTTCGCTGACCAAGGAACCCGTCATGCTCCGCAAAATCGCATGCGCCGGCCTCGTCTGCTTTTCCGTCCTGTCGCTGTCGCCGGCATTGGCGGGCGGCGATGACGTCGAGCCGGGCCTCGAAGATCCGGCGGACGGCCCGCCCTTCTTCGGCGACGCGCTCGACATCAAGAGCCGCAAGACGCTCGTCGACGCCCTGGTGCGCGCCGAATTCGGCAAGGGCCAGGTCATCCTCACGCGCACGGATCCCGAGGGAAAATTCCGCTTCGGGGCGTTCGGCCGCACGGTCGATCCGAACTCGATCGAGATCTCCTGCGCGATGAAGGGCTACAAGGCGGTGGACATCGTCCGCACGCCGGGCCGCCGCGACGAGGATCCGATCGAGGTGCAGTGCCTGCTCGAACCCGAATGAGAAACGCCGCCCTCGGGGGCGGCGTTTTGCAGATCCGGCTGCCGGCGACGCCTATTCGGGAACCGGCTCGCCCTGCAGGTCCATGATCTCGATGACGTTGCGGTCGGGATCGTGGAAATAGGCGCTGCGGCCGCGGAACGTGCCGTGCTCGCGCATCTCCTCCTTGAAGATGCGAATGTTCTTCTCCGCCAGCATCCTCTTCATGGCGTCGTAATTCTCGCCACGGAAGACGAAGGCGGTGTGGATGTCGTGCTTGTCGCCGGCGTTCGGATTGATGTCGTTCTCCGAGAGGGTCAGCACGAAATAGTTGTTCTCGCAGCGCATGAAGATCATGTGATTGTTGCGGCGGACCTTCGTCAGTCCCAGCACGCCGGTGTAGAAGGCCTCGGAGCGGTCGAGCTCTTTCACCGGAATCGTGAAATGGAGAACGGCTTCGGCTTTCATCTTTTCGCCCCCTTGATTTTGCGCGAAGCCTAGAACCCCGCGCGACCGTTTGCAATCGCCAGCGCCCCGGTCTCGCTGACGTTGCAATCTGGCGAGCCAGCCGGTAGCTTTCTCGCAAAGGCCCGAAACGCGGCCATCCAGGGGAGGTCGCCCATGCGGCGGAACGCAATTACGGCTTTGGCGCTTTTTGGCTTCCTCGGTTTCACGACCGGCGCGCGCGCCGACGCCATCGAGGATTTCTACAAGGGCAAGACGCTGAGCCTGATCGTCTCGTCGTCGACGGGCGGCGGCTACGACACGCTGGCGCGCATGCTGACGAAATATGTTTCGCGCCATCTGCCCGGCACGCCCAACATCGTCATCCGCAACATGCCCGGCGCTGGCGGCATCGTCGCCACCAACCATCTCTATTCGATCGCCGCAAAGGACGGCACGGTGATCGGCGCCGTGCAGAACAACACGCCGTTCGAGCCGCTGTTTGGCACCAAGGAAGCGCAATACGACGCCAGCAAGTTCAACTGGCTCGGCTCGCCGTCCGTCGAGACCAGCATCCTGACGATCTGGCACACCTCGCCGGTCAACAATCTCGACGACGCCCGCCGCATCGAACTCAAGATGGGGTCGTCCGGCGCCAACTCCACGCCGAGCTTCTACGGCCGCCTGCTCAACGAGACGCTGGGCGTGAAACTGAAGCTCATTGTGGGCTATCCCGGCCAGAACGATGCGCTGCTGGCGATGGAGCGCGGCGAGCTCGATGGCTATCCGAGCGTCTTCTACAACAGCCTCGTCGCCACCCGTCCGCAATGGCTGCCGGAAAAGAAGGTGAAGCTCATCGTGCAATATGGCGCGGAAAAGCTGGCGCAATTGCCCGACGTGCCGTTCATCATGGATCTCGTGAAGACCGAGGAAGACCGCCAGCTGTGGCGGATCGCCGTGGGCCCGATCGCGACGGGCCGCCCCTATCTGCTGCCGCCCGGCACGCCGCCCGAGCGCGTCGCCGCGATGCGCAAGGCGTTCTTCGACGCCTTCAACGACAAGGAATTCCTCGCCGAGCAGGCCCGCGCCAATCTGGGCGCCGACACGCCTCGTAGTGGTGAGCAGATTCAGGATATCATCGCGCAAGCCTACAAGTCGCCGCCCGCCGTCGTGGAGCGACTGAAGAAGCTCCAGCAGAGCCAGTGAGACGAACCGACATGCTCGACAAGACACAGGGCGTCACCGCCGCCGATCTGATCGCCCGCGCCGAAGCGCTCGTCCCCGTGCTGGCGTCGCGCGCCGGCGAGGCCGAGACGCTGCGCCGCTGTCCCGACGCCACGGTCGCCGACTATGTCTCGAACGGGCTGTTGCGCGTCTGCCAGCCGAAAGCCTACGGCGGCTATGAACTGGGCTATGACGTGCTCTGCACGATCATCCAGACGCTGGCGCGCGGCTGCGCCTCGCAGGCCTGGACCTACATGGTGCTGGCCGACAATCCGCTGAAGCTCGCGACCTTCTCGAAACAGGCGCAGGACGAGGTCTGGGGCGCCGACGACACGCAGCGTATCGGCGTTGCGGTCGCGGCGGTCGGCAAGGGCAAGCGCGTCGACGGTGGCATCGTCTGGTCCGGCCGGCACGGCTTTTCGAGCGGCATCGACCATGTGCACTGGCTGATCTGCGGCGGCTTCATCGACGAGGCCGACGGCAGCAAGACCGGGTGCATGGCGCTGATCCCGAAAAGCGACGTGACGGTGATCGACGACTGGAACGTGGTGGGACTTGCCGGCACGGGCTCGAAGAGTTTCGTGGTGGACGGCGCCTTCGTGCCGGCGCATCGCTTCATCCTGAAGAAGGACTACGATGCCGGCGAGACGCCCGGCGCCGAGATCCACGACTATCCGGTGTTCCGCATGCCGCGCGGCGGCGTCTCGGCGGCGAGCTATACGGCGGTCGCGGTCGGCTCGGCGCAGGCCTTGCTGCAGAGCTTTTACGACTACACGGCGCCGCGCAAATCCCGCGGCAAGTCGGTCGCCGACCAGCCCGGCACGCAAATGCTGATTGGCCTCGCCTCGGCGGAGATCGAGGCCGCCGACCGCATGTACATGGGCGCGCTGCGCGAAACCATGGAGGTGCTGGAGCGTAACGGCAAGGTTTCGCGCGAGCAGCAGGTGCAGGGCAAGCGCAACT
>JAQGKM010000122.1 GCA_028290125.1 Hyphomicrobiales bacterium
TTGCCTCCAAGGTCGCACTGTCGGACGGTTCCGTGGATGTGACCCGCGAAGTTGATGGCGGCCTGCAGACCGTCGGACTGAAGCTGCCTGCCATCGTCACGACGGACCTGCGCCTCAACGAGCCGCGCTACGCTTCGCTGCCCAACATCATGAAGGCGAAGAAGAAGCCGATCGACGAAAAGACGCCGGCAGACTACGGCGTGGACGTTACGCCGCGCCTGAATGTTCTCAAGACCTCCGAGCCAGCTGGCCGCAAGGCTGGCGTGAAGGTCGCCGACGTCGCCGAACTCGTGTCGAAACTCAAGTCCGAAGCCGGGGTGCTGTGATGGCGACGCTTCTTCTCGCTGAAATCGCCAAGGGCGCGCTGAGCGACGCGACCGCCAAGACTCTCACGGCCGCCAGCGCGCTCGGCGGCCCGATCCACGTGCTCGTCGCCGGGGCCGACACCGAGGCCGCCGCGCAAGCGGCTTCGCGCCTCGACGGCGTCGACAAGGTGCTGGTCGCCAACGGCGGCGCCTTCGCCCACGGATTGGCCGAGCCCCTCGCCGCGCTGATCGTCCACCTGGCGCCCGCCTATGACACGATCGTCGGACCTGCGACTTCGACGGGCAAGAATGTCCTGCCGCGCGTCGCCGCGCTGCTCGATGTCATGCAGATCTCGGAAATCACCAAGGTGGTTTCGTCCGACACGTTCGAACGCCCGATCTACGCCGGCAACGCGATCCAGACCGTGCAGTCCACTGACGGCACGAAGGTCATCACGGTCCGCACGGCCGCTTTCGCGGCGACCGGCGAAGGTGGCACCGCCGCCATCGAGGCGGTCGGAGACTCCACGGACCCCGGCGTTTCGTCCTTCAAGGGCGAGGCTCTGGCGGTGTCGGACCGCCCGGAACTGACGTCGGCGAAGATCATCATCTCGGGTGGTCGAGCCATGCAGAACGCCGAGAACTTCAAGACTTACATCGAGCCGATCGCCGACAAACTCGGCGCGGCCATGGGCGCCTCGCGCGCCGCCGTGGACGCCGGTTACGCGCCGAATGACTGGCAGGTCGGCCAGACCGGCAAGGTCGTGGCGCCGGATCTCTACATCGCGGTCGGCATTTCGGGCGCGATCCAGCATCTCGCCGGCATGAAGGACTCCAAGGTCATCGTTGCGATCAACAAGGACGAGGACGCGCCCATCTTCCAGGTGGCCGACTACGGGCTTGTCGGCGATCTCTTTACCATCCTGCCGGCGCTTGCCGACGAATTGGGCAAAGCTTCCTAAGGTTGGTCTGGACGCTGCGGCTGCATGGCCTATGATCACAACCGAACAATAAAAATCCGAGTGACGGGATTTCAATGAGCACGGACATTCGCAAACTTGGCGTGATCGGCGCCGGCCAGATGGGTAGCGGCATCGCGCAGGTGTGCGCCCAGGCTGGCGTCGAGGTCATGCTCCACGACATTTCGGAAGACCGGATCAACGCGGGTCTGGCGACGATCAGCGGGAACCTGGCCAAGCTGCAGGCCAAGGAACAGATGAGCGACGCCGACCGGCACGCGATCATGGCTCTGATACAGCCTGCGCCGGCCTATGAATCCTTTGCCGACTGCGACATCGTCAACGAGGCCGCCTCAGAGACCGAGGAGGTCAAGCGCAAGATCTTCATGCGGCTTTGTCCGGTTCTGAAGCCTGAAGCCCTGCTGGCCTCCAACACCTCGTCGATCTCGATCACGCGTCTGGCGTCGGTGACCGACCGCCCGGAACGCTTCATCGGCATCCACTTCATGAACCCGGTCCCGCGCATGCAGCTCGTCGAGCTGATTCGTGGCATCGCGACAGATGACACCACCTTCGAGATCTCGCGCCGCCTGATCGCGCGTCTCGGCAAGACGTCGACGGTTTCGGAGGATTTTCCGGCCTTCATCGTCAACCGTATCCTGCTGCCGATGATCAACGAGGCGATCTACACGCTTTACGAGGGCGTCGGATCGGTCGAGGCGATCGACACCGCCATGCGGCTCGGCGCGAACCACCCGATGGGACCGCTGCAGCTTGCCGATTTCATCGGTCTCGACACCTGCCTGTCGGTCATGCAGGTGCTTCACGAGGGCCTCGCGGACTCCAAGTACCGCCCCTGCCCGCTGCTCGTGAAATATGTCGAAGCCGGATGGCTCGGCCGCAAGACGCAGCGCGGTTTCTATGATTACCGCAGCGGCACTCCGGTCCCGACCCGCTAGGGCGTCTGCAAAGCGCCGCCCTGTGGCGCTTTGACCCCCTGCTTCGGCAAGCGGCAAACAAGCCTTCACATTCCTGTCGTTTCGAAGTTACACTGTCGCATGCGTAGAGGCTTGGGTCCGTCGCGGATCTGGCCATAACCTGCGAGGGGTGTCCGGATTGACGGTTCACTTCCAACCTGTGGTGTCGCCGGACGCGTGTCCGGCCTTGGTGCTCAACGCGGATTTTCGTCCGCTGAGCTATTACCCGCTCTCGCTCTGGTCCTGGCAGGATGCGATCAAGGCGGTGTTCCTCGATCGCGTGAACATCGTCTCGCAATATGACAAGACGGTCCGAAGTCCGAACTTCGAGATGCGTCTTCCCTCCGTCGTGTCCCTGAAAACCTACGTCAAGCCTTCACGCCAGCCGGCCTTTACACGCTTCAATGTGTTCCTGCGCGACCGCTTCTCCTGCCAGTATTGCGGCTCGCACGAAGACCTGACGTTCGATCATGTCATCCCCCGCTCGAAGGGCGGACTGACCACCTGGGAAAACGTCGTCGCCGCCTGCTCCGCCTGCAACTTGCGCAAGAGCGACCGGCTTCCGGACGAGGTCCACATGTGGCCCGCCCACAGGCCTTTCCAGCCCAGCGTCAACGATCTTCATCAGAACGGGCGTCTGTTTCCGCCCAATTACCTTCACGACTCCTGGGTCGATTATCTCTATTGGGACTCCGTGCTCGAACCATAAGCTGGATTTTGCAGGCCTTCCGCTAGGCGATCGCCGCGGCGCGCATTAGATTGCCGACATGTTCGCGCGCCTCATCCTGACGGTCATCGGTCTCGCCTGCGCAAGCGCCGCGGCCCTCCTGTTCCTCCCGTTCGCCGTTCTCGTCGATCCGCTTGTGCAGGGCGCAGCGAGCCAGTTCCCTGCCGACCGCTGGATCGAGATCCTCGAAAGCCTGTTCCTCGAGGACGATCCGCAGGAGGCCGTCACCACGCTCGTCCAGTTGATCTGGACAGTCGGTATGCTTGTCTGCGTCGTACCGATCATCATCGTGGCGCTGGTCGGCGGCGTCGCGCGCGCACGATCGTTCTTGTTCTACGCAGGTCTGACGGGGGCCTTTGCGGCGGCCATGCCATGGGTGTTGCGCGCCAGCCGCTTCGCCGAACGAGGCGGGCAGATGTCCTCGGCTGAAGGCCATCTCACGCTGATCCTGTTTTTGACCGGCGTCGTCGCCGGCACGATCTATTGGCTGATCGCTGCGCGTGGCGATGGCAGCGTCGACCGCGCGGGATGGCTGTCAGGTCAAAAAAGGGGATAGGCGGCTTCGACGAGATAAGGGCCGCCACCAACGGAATCTCGCGCGGAATACAGGACGTAACGTTGCGCCGTAAATGTTCGCGCGGTGAAAAGTCCGCGGCTTCCAAGGTACAAGGCGACGTCCGACGCTGGTGTTCCTCGCAAGCGCGCAAGCGTGACATGCGGCGCGAATTTGCGTGGCTCAGGCGCAAGGCCGAGACGGCGCACGAGCCTCTCTTGCTCGGCCTGCAACTCCAGCAATGGCGCAGTCGGCTGCACACGGGCGATCAACGCACGGGGCTTGTCGCCGCCGAACGTCGCGAGATCGTCGATCGTGATCTGGCAGGGCTCGCGACGAAGATCGGCGAGCGATGAATCGATGTCGCGCGCCAATGCGTGATCGACGTCACCCATGAAGCGCAAGGTGATGTGGTAGTCGCTGGGCTCCATCCAGCGCGCGCCTGACAAACCGCCGCGCATCAGTGAAAGATCGAAGGCGATTTCCGGCGGAATCTCGAAGCCCGTGAACAAGCGGGGCACGGCGCCCTCCCGTGTGCAAGCCGCGATGGCCGTCGGCAATCAGCCTTGAGAGCCGGTCAGGAAGGTCTTGACCGCCGGAAGGATCGACCGGACCATCTGCTCCACGCCCGCCCGGTTGGGGTGCAGGCCATCTTCCAGCACGAGTGCGCGGTTTCCGGTCACGCCTTCGAGGAAGAACGGATAGAGCGGCACGTTGTGCTTGGCGGCGAGCGCCGGGAAGATCGCGTTGTACCTCACTCCGTAGTCGCGCCCCAGCGACGGCGCGGCGAGCATGCCGGCCAGAAACACGCGGATGTTGCGGGCTTTGAGGCGCGTGATGATCTGGTCGAGCGACTCCTGCGTGCGGGCCGGATCCTGACCGCGCAGCATGTCATTCGCGCCGAGTTCGAGGATGACCGCCTGGGTGCCGTCCGGCACGGCCCAGTCGAGTCTCTCCAGCCCGCCGCGCGATGTGTCGCCCGACACACCCGCATTTGCGACATCGACGTCGACGCCCGCCCCCCTCAACGCCTTTTCGAGAACCGCCGGAAAGGCGGCCTCCTGTGGCAACAGGTAGCCGGCGCTCAGGCTGTCGCCGAGCACCACGAGCTGGATGGGGCCGTTCGCCGCACCGGCTTGGGGGGCGCTCGCGGCCAGCAAGAAAAAGCCGATCACCGCCACCGCCCAACTTCTCGCGAGCGAGAACTGACTTCTGGCGCATGCGTGCCCATATGATGCGTTCACTGTTCCGCCCTGTGCGGATGTCGATGCGAAAAGGTTCATGTGATGCCGGCGAACGCCATTGAGTTGCGGGATGTTCAATTGAGTCTGGGGCGGGGACCCGCCCGTGTCCACATCCTCAAGGGAATTTCTCTCGACATCGCGAAGGGCGAGGCGGTTGGTCTTGTCGGTCCTTCGGGATCCGGAAAGTCGACTCTGCTGATGACCATGGCGGGGTTGGAGCGCCCGGATTCCGGCGCCGTTCGGATCGACGGACAGGAACTGGGCGGGCTCGACGAGGACAAGCTCGCGCAGTTTCGCGGCGCGCGCATCGGCATCGTCTTCCAGTCCTTTCACCTGATTCCGACCATGACGGCGCTCGAAAACGTCGCAGTGCCGCTCGAACTCTCGGGCGCGGCGGACCCATTCGGCCGCGCGGCGCACGAGCTGCAGCTGGTGGGCCTCGGCGATCGTCTCGGGCATTATCCTTCCCAGCTGTCCGGGGGTGAGCAGCAGCGCGTCGCATTGGCGCGGGCCATGGCGCCTGACCCCGCGATCCTGGTGGCCGACGAGCCGACGGGCAATCTCGATGAGACCACCGGTCGGAGCATCGTCGACCTGATCTTCCGCCTGAAGCGGGAGCGCGGCGCCACTCTCGTGCTGGTGACACATGATCCCGGGCTGGCCGCCTTGTGCGACAGGCAGGTTCGCCTCCGCTCGGGTGTCATCGAGCTCGAACAGCCGCAGGATGCGCTGGAGCCGGCGCGATGACCGACAAGCCCGCCCGCAAAACCGTCCCGTTGATCCTGCGCCTCGCGCTCCGTGACCTGAAGGGCGGCTTTTCCGGATTTCGCATCTTCCTCGCCTGCATCGCGCTGGGCGTCGCGGCCATCACCGGGGTCGGGTCGGTTTCCGAAGGATTGTCGGACGGATTGGCGCGGGAGAGCCGCACGATTCTGGGTGGCGATGTGTCGCTCTCCCTCATTCACCGTGACTTGTCCCCCGAGGAACGCGCGTTCATCGTCGCGCGCGGCACGCTCTCGACGGTCGCCAACCTGCGCGCCATGGCGCGCCGTGAAGATGGCCGGTCCTCGCTGATCGAAGCCAAGGCGATCGACGCGTCCTACCCGGCGGTTGGCGCTCTGGTGACCGAACCCGCCATCGCGCAGGCCGACGCGCTTGCCCTGCGGGATGGAGCCTACGGGATGATCGCCGACGCAGCGCTCGCCGCGACCCTCGACATCAAGACCGGCGACAAGATCCTGATCGGCGAACAGGCGTTCCAGCTGCGGGCGATCCTGACGTCGGAACCGGACAAGCTCGCAGGCGGCATCGGATTTGGGCCGCGCGTTCTGTTCTCGCGTGACGCGCTGCAGTCGAGCGGGCTGATCCAGCCGGGTTCCCTCGTACGCTGGGCTAATCGGGTCATCCTGAACAGTCCGCGACCCGGTGTTCCGGTCGACGACGCAGCCGTGGACGCCTTTGCGGCGGCCGCCGAAAAGGCCTTTCCGGAAGCGGGGTGGCAGGTGCGGACGCGAGCGAACGTGTCGCCGCAATTCGAAAAAAATCTGGCGCGGTTCACGCAGTTTCTGACGCTCGTCGGGCTCACTGCGCTGGTCGTGGGCGGCGTGGGTGTGGCGAACGCCGTGCGTTCCTTCATCGACCGCAAGCGTCCGGATTTCGCGACCCTGAAGTCGCTCGGCGCCACCGGCAGCTACGTGTTCGCCGCAACGCTGGTGCAAGTCCTGATGGTCGCGCTGGCAGGCGTCGCCATCGGGCTTGCAATCGGTGTGGCGATCCCGTTTGCGCTGTCAGCGGCCTTCGGCTCAATCATCCCGTTTCCCTTCAAGCCCGCGATCTACCCGTCGCAAGCGCTGGCAGGCGCGCTTTATGGCCTGTTGACCGCTTTGGCCTTCTCACTGCTGCCGATCGGACGGGCGCATGACGTGCCGGTCTCGGGACTTTTCCGCGACATCATCGAGAACGACACGCGTCTTCCCCGGCGCCGCTACATCGTCATGACGGTCGCGGCCGGCCTGGCGCTGGCGCTCGCCGTCACACTTCTGGCGACGGATCGCAAGCTTGCGCTGATTTACGGCGGCGCAACGCTGGCGTCCTTCGTCGTGCTGCGCGGCGTTGCGGCCGGCGTCACCTTCCTCGCACGCCATGCGCCCCGGATGCGTCGCGTCGAGTGGCGTCTCGCGATCGCCAACATCCATCGTCCCGGCGCTCTTACTTCGGCCGTCGTGCTGTCGTTGGGCCTGGGCCTCACGCTGCTCGTCGCGCTGACCCTGATAGACGGCAATATTCGCGATCAGCTGACGCGTGGACTTCCCGGCAAGACGCCGAGCTTCTTCTTCATGGACGTCCAGAACTCGCAGGTTGCCGAATTCGATTCCTTTCTGGCCAGCCATGCGCCCGACGCCCGGATCGAGCGTGTGCCGATGATGCGAGGTCGCGTCATCCGGCTGAATGGCGTCCTCGCCAGCGAAGTGCGCGCAGCCGAAAACGCCCAGTGGGTGCTCGAGGGAGACCGTGGCATCAGCTACTCGGAAACCGTGCCGGATGGTTCGGTCGTGACCGAAGGCGAATGGTGGGCGCCCGGTTACGCCGGCACGCCGCTCGTCTCGATGGAAGCCGATGTCGCGCGCGGGCTGGATCTCAAGCTTGGCGACAGCGTCACCATCAACGTCGCCGGACGGAATCTCACGGCCCGCATCTCGAACTTGCGCAGCGTGAACTGGCGTTCGCTCGGCATCAATTTCGTGTTCGTCTTCTCTCCCAACACGTTTGCGGCTGCGCCTCACTCGTTCCTTGCGACCGCGACCTTTGCGAATGTCGGGGACGCACCCCGTGAGCTCGCCCTCCTGCGGGACGTTGCAACGCAGTTCCCGACCATAACCAGCCTCCGGGTGAAGGATGCATTGGACGCCATTGCGGGTGCGATGAACCAGCTTGCCTTCGCGGTGCGCGGCGCCTCCGGCATCGCACTAGCGGCTTCGATCCTGGTTCTGGCGGGAGCACTGGCGGCAGGGCAGCGCAGCCGGATCTATGACGCCGTGGTGCTGAAAACATTGGGCGCCACGCGCCGGCGCCTGCTGGCGGCGCTGGTGATCGAATACGCGTTGCTGGGGTTCGCAACGGCGCTTTTCGGCCTTGCGGCCGGCAGTCTGGCGGCCTGGTTCGTGCTGGAGCGCGTGATGCACCTTGATACGTTCGTGTGGTTGTGGGGACCGGCTGTCACGGCAATCGCCATCGCCCTGCTCGTCACCGTCGGGCTCGGCCTGCTCGGCACGTGGCGTGTCCTCGGCCAGAAGCCCGCGGCTCACCTGCGCAGTCTCTAGATTGTGATGCTATCACAGCAGCCATGGGCGCTGTCATTGGGTCACATTGTGGGATTGCGGTCGCGATTGGGGCGACGACGCCCTTGTAGCGCCCGCAAAGGCAATCCATATTATCACAAGGCAGAGGACCGACCGGGACCGGCGGCATCCGTCTGCGCAACGCGAGAGGAAATCATGTCCGACTTCGACCGCAACGCTTCGCTCCCCTGGGGATCGCGCGTCGCCCGGGCCGGCGCCGCCGAATATGACCAGGGGCTGCGCTCCTACATGCTCGGCATCTACAATCTCATGACACTGGCGCTCGGCGTCACCGCGCTTGTCGCGATGACCATCTTCATGATGGGCAAATCCAGCCCGGTCGTGCAGACTTTGTACGTTTCGCCCCTCAAGTGGGTGATCATGCTGGCGCCGCTGGCCTTCGTGTTCTTCATTTCGTTCAGATTTGAACGCATGAGCTATTCGGCCCTGCTCGGGACCTTCCTCGCCTTCGCGGCGACCATGGGTCTGTCGATGGGCTCGATCGGCTTCGTGTTCAAGGTGGGCAGCATCGTGCAGGCCCTCTTTGCGACGACAGCCGCTTTCGGTGCGCTCAGCCTCTACGGCTACACCACGAAGCGCAGTCTGTCCGGCATGGGGTCGTTCCTGGTGATGGGCTTGTTCGGCCTGATCATCGCGAGCGTGATCAACATCTTCGTGGGCTCGGGCATCCTCGGCTTCGCGATCTCGCTGCTCGGCGTGCTGATCTTTGCGGGTCTGACGGCCTGGGACACCCAGCGCCTGAAGCAGGAATATGACGTCGTGGCCGGCACGGGCGAACTTGCCTCCAAGGCCTCGGTGATGGGCGCGCTGACGCTGTACTTGAACTTCGTCAACATGTTCCAGTTCATCCTTGCCCTGACGGGCCAGCGCGACGACTGACGCGGACGCTTGTCCCTGAAATGCGAAGGCCCCGCGCGAGCGCGGGGCCTTTTGCGTTTGCAAGCGCCGTTCAGGTCCGTACGAGCCGCACGGTCTTGTCGAGGACCGCAATCACCCGGGACAGATCCGAGCCTCGCTTCATGACGAGGCCACCGGTCGCCACGACGGCGTAAGCGCCCTGCTTCCGCGCCAGGCGCGGGTCCTTCTCGATGCGGTAAAGCGGCACCTCGGAAGCGCGGCGATAGATCGAGAACACGGCGACCTGCCGCCCGAAGTCGATGGCGTAGTCTCGCCACTCGCCTGCCGCCACCTTGCGTCCGTAGAGATTCAGGATAGCGCCAAGTTCATGCCTGTCGAAGGTCACGACAGGCGGTGCGGGCGGTGTGGGCGTCGGGTTCGATGCTTGAGGAGTGGCCGCCGCAGATACGACCCGCAGGCGTGGCTCTGGCGTCAAGCTGTCGTCGTCGTTCATGCAACCTCCATGCGCCATGATCTCGCGTGCGCCTCTCCCGCGCAACCCAGGCAACAACGGCTGTAACGGCGCTCGTATCCCGGCTCATAGGCGACGGTTAATTTTAGCCCAACCCTTTGCGAAATCATGATTTCGCCTAGATCCAGCCGAAGTGCCGCCGCCTTGGGATACCAACGTCTGAGCTGTTGTCTTGTTGGCCCGGCCCGTCCGGCGTCCTGGATTTCGTCAGCCCCCCAGCCCCCCGGGAGGCCGAACGAACCGGGCCTTCTCCCAAAAGGAGCGAGCGACACGGACCGTGCCGGAGCCCCCTCCAGCCGGTCCTTTTTTTATGGGCGCGACCAAGCGCTTGAATCTCGCCGCCGCCGCCGCGATATGTGGGCGGTCACAAGAGGGGTCGACGGACCCGACAGCGGACGAGAGAAGGCATCGTGAGCAACACAGAACAGACCGCAACGGCGGCGTCTTCCGCGGGCGCACCACACGCTTTTCAGGCCGATGTTTCCCGCCTTCTGCACCTCATGGTGCATTCGATCTATTCCGATCGAGACATCTTCGTGCGTGAACTCATATCGAACGGAGCCGACGCCTGCGAAAAGCTGCGTTACGAAGCTTTGACCCATCCGGGGCTGATCGCTGACGACGAGGGCTTTTCGATCCGCATATCGGTCGATACTGAAAAGAGCCGGCTTGTCTTCGCCGACAACGGCGTTGGCATGAATCACGATGAACTGATCAGCGCCCTGGGGACGATCGCAAGTTCCGGAACCCGCGCCTTCCTCGACAAACTGGCGCAAACAGAAACTGACGTCGAGGCCGCGCCGCGTGGCGCCGAACTCATTGGCCAGTTCGGGATCGGCTTCTATTCCGCCTTCATGGTGGCCGACAAGGTTGTCGTCGAAACACGCAAGGCTGGCGACGAACAGGCCTGGCGCTGGGAATCCGACGGCAAGGGCGAATTCACCATCAGCCCATTGCCGCTGGACGAAGCGCCGCCACACGGCGCCCGCGTCATTCTCGAACTCAGCGAAGCCGGGAACGCCTACGCGCAGCCCGGCAAGATCGAACAGATCGTGCGCGAGCACTCAGGCGCCATCGCGGTGCCCGTCTATCTGGTCGAGAAAGACGGTGACGAACCGCATCGGGTCGCCGAAGGCTCAGCGCTCTGGACGCGCTCCAAAACCGAAATCTCGCCTGAAGAGTACACAGACTTCTATCGGGATCTTGCCGGTCAGTACGACGAGCCGGCGCTCACGGTCCACTGGCGCGCCGAGGGCCGGCACGAATACACCGTCCTCGCCTTCATCCCCGGTTCTCGTCCGCTGGATCTGTTCGAACCCGCTCGCAAGAGCCG
>JAQGKM010000125.1 GCA_028290125.1 Hyphomicrobiales bacterium
CGGGCGTGGGTAGCTGGCCTACATCACTTCCCGCAACAACCCGGCGATCACATCCGGCACTTCCACCGGCGACAGGTGACGCGCCGAGGGGATCACCTTCAGCGTCGAGCCCTTGATGCCGGCGTGCATCTCCTGCGCCATCGGCAGCGGCGTCGCGTAATCTTCTTCGCCCACGGCGATGCGCGTCGGCTTGTCGATGCTGGCGAGGCCGGCGCGCAGGTCGGCGTGGCCGAGCATCAGGCAGGATGCATGATAGGCGTGCGGCTCGTTGGCGACGAAGACGTCGACGCAGGACTGCACGATGTCGGGATGCTCCGCATTGAACTTGTCCGAGAACCAGCGCGTCTTCTGGAACGGGATGAGCACCGCGAGTCCGCCCGACACGCCCTTGTTGGCGCGGTCTTCCCAGGCGGCGAGATCGTTGTAGAAAGCCGTCGTGTCGAACAGACCGAGGCTTTTCACGCGGTCGGGATGGCGGATCGCGAAAGCGAGCGTCACGCAGCCGCCCATCGAGCAACCGCCGATCGTCGCCTGCCGCCAGCCGATCGAGTCCATGACGTCGGCGAGATCGTCGGCGAATTGCTCGACCGTGTAGGGGCCCTGCGGCTTGTCGGACAGGCCGTGGCCACGGCAGTCGATCACCAGCACGGCGGCGTCGGTCGCGAGCTTTTCGGCGACAGGCGTCCAGAACGCGCGGTCCATGGCCAGCGAGTGGAGCAAGGCGACTTTCTTCGTCGCCTTGGCGTCGCCGAGGATGGCGTAAGCGATGCGCGTTCCGTCACGTGTGGTGGCAAACATGTCCGTCCAATCTTTCGAGTTCGGGTCCGCGCTGATTACCAGAAACGCGGGCGCGCGCGAAGCCTCAGGCGCTCTCCAGGATTTCGTCGCGCTTCGAGGAGAAATGGTACCGCGGGATGGCGTCGAGGTCCGTGCCGGTCATGCGCACCACCCAGGCGTCCCGCGGATGGGCGGTGGAATGGATGACGCCCGGCCCGTAGGCCCGCGCCTCGCCGGGGCCGATGCTGTAGCGATCCGTCGCCGACAGGACCGCGCGGTCTTCCGCAGGATCGTTGACCCGCGCCCATTCGGTCATGTCGGTTTGATTGCGAACATTCGCGTAGATCGCCCATGACTCGCCATGGCTGTGCGGCTTGCCCGTCTTGCCGCCCTTCTGCACATGCGCAAACAGGTAGAAGCCAGTGGCGGGATCGTGCGCCAGCTCGTGCTTGCCGGGCTCCGCGCCCTCCTGGAAGGCATGGGCGACGAACTCGGGATCTGTGACGAGCATCGAGAGGCCGGCGGCGATCTTCTCGAGTGCGACGTCGAGCGGCTCGTCCTGCAGAATGCGGCTGCTCTGCCGCGTGAAACGTTCCACTGCGCGCGACATTGTCTTTCCTCCCGCCGGTTGTTGGCGGCGAGTTTACGCCCGTGACGTCCGCGCGCCAAGTTCCACCACCGGGCGGGCAGCAAGAGCGGAACAAAGATCACAATGGCGAGTTTCAAGCCCAGTTCGAACCTCAACGGGGTATCTTCGCATGAGCAACACGTCCGGCACATCAAGCGTTCTTGAAACGGCCCGTTCGGCCGCAGCTGAAGCCGGCCTCGATCCGGCGAAGCTCGCGCAGGATGTCGGCGCCAAATTGAGGGACGCCGCTGAATCGCAGAAGCACGCCGGCGCCGAGAAGGTGCTGGGCGTCGCCCGCGCCATCCGCGACGCGGCCGACAACGTCGAGCAGGAGTCGCCGGAAATGGCGCGCTACGTGCGCTCCGCCGCCTCCACGATCGAAAACTTCACGAAGGATTTCGACGATCGCTCGGTCGACGATCTCGGTCAGGCCGTGGTCGACATGGCGCGCCGCAGCCCGGGGCTGTTCTTCGCGGGCTCCATGCTGGCGGGCTTCGCGCTCTTCCGCTTCCTGAACGCCGCCCAGGGCGCCTCGTCGTCCACGGGCCGCAACCAAAACTGGTCGGCGCGTCGCGGCTCCAGCATGGAAGGCGGCGCCAAGCATCGCATCCAGGCCGGCTCGTCGCAGCGCGGCGAAGGACAGGGCGGCTACGGCTCGGCGAGCTCGGGCGGCTATGACACCGGCGGCCCGTCGTCGTCGTCTTCGTCCAAGTCCAACTCGCCTTCGTCGTCGTCTTCCGCTTCGTCCGCCGCCACCGGCTCGGGCGCGGCCAAGCCTTCGACTGCTTCTTCGACCAATCCTTCGTCCACGCAGGGCAGGGGGCAGTCATGACGCACGACGCGCGCCGCTCCACGATCGAGCTCATCTCCGACGCGTTCAATGACGCGTCGGCGCTTCTCTCGACAGAGGCCAAGCTGCTGCGCGCCGAAGTCAACGAGAAGATCAACCATGCGGTCGCCGCCATCGGGATGATGGTCGGCGCTGCGGTCTTCTTCATCGGCGCGCTCTTCCTGCTTCTGCAGACGGGCGTCGCCTTCCTCGTGCAATGGGGACTTTCGCCCGCGATCGCGAGCATCCTCATGGCCGTTGTTTCGGGTCTCATCGGCGTGGCGATGTTCTTCGCCGCCAAGGCCGCCCTGGCGCCCGAGCATCTGAAGCCGCAGCGCGCGATGAACCAGATCAATCGCGACGTCGCCATGGCGCGCGACGTCACGACGAACAGCTAATCCACCTATTCGCGTCGAACCGAACAAGAAGGAAATTCACATGACCAAGATCGGCGCGCAGATGCGCGACAATCCGCTGCCGCTTCTCCTCATCAGCGCGGGAGTCGGGCTCATCATGAGCCGCAGCTTTCGCAATGACGGCTATCGCGGCGGCTTTGGCCTGTATCGTGACGACGCGTCGGGCGATCTGATGCGCCGCACGGCGGATCCGACGGCAGGCTTCGGCAGCGACCACGATGATTATCGTGCGCGCGCCACGTCGGCTTCGAACAACATGATCTCGTCGGTGCGCGACACGGTTTCGAACGTGCGCGATACGGTGTCGAATTCGGTGGCGAACGTGACCGACTCGGTTTCGACCCAGGCGTTGTCGCTGGTCGACAGCGTGCGCGACACCTATTCGTCGTCGTATGACCGCGTCGCCGATCTGACCGATCGCGCGGGCGATTACACCAACCGCGCCCGCAGCGGCCTGTCGACGCTGGCGACGGAACAGCCGCTGGTGCTCGGCGCGCTTGGCCTGCTGGCCGGCGCGGCGCTCGCCGCCATGCTGCCGCGCACGCAGATCGAAGAGGAATATGTCGGCTCGGCCGCGCAGCAGCTGCGCGACCAGGCGACGAGCATGGCCTCCGAGACCTACGAGCGCGCCAAGACCGCTGCTTCAAAGGCGGTCGATGCGGCGAGCCAGGAGTTCGCTGGCGAAGTCGAGCAGGAGAAGGCCGAAGCTTCGAGCGGCGGACCTTCGCAGAAGTCGGGCGGCGTGTCGTCGCCCGGTGGCACGTCGCCGTCCGGCGCCGCGGCGCTCGGCGTCTCGTCCGGCGCGGGCGGCGCTCGCCCTTCCGAGACGATCTCGGCCGGCTCGTCGGGCCAGGGCGCGAAGAGCAAGGCCTGATCGCCTTCTCAGCGTAACGGCCATGCCGTATCGTGCGGCATGGCTGTGAAACCGGATGATCTTTTCATTCTGAAAGCGGGCGAGTCGATCGCCCGCTTTTCTGCATTCGGCGCCGAGTGCCGCGCCTGGCGCGTCGGCGGACGCGACATGCTGTGGCCCGGCGATCTGGCGATCTGGGCGTCCGTCGCCCCGGTGCTGTTTCCGACCTGCGGCTGGTCGCGCGACGGGTGCATCCGGATCGACGGCGTCGCCCATGACATGCCGGTGCATGGCTTTGCTGCGCAAAGCGCGTTTGAGGCCGAGCAGACGGGCGATGACGCCATCGTCTTCAGGCTTGGCGAGAACTCCCGCACCCGCGCCCACTATCCGTTCGCCTTCGACCTCGCGGTCGGCTACCGCCTCACGCCCGACGCCCTTCATGTCGAACTCGCGGTCGCCAATTGCGGCGTGACGCCTATGCCCTACGCGTGCGGGCTTCACCCGGGCTTCGTCTGGGGAGAGGGCGTGCACCGCTTTGTCTTCGCGCAAGACGAGCGCCCCGAGGTGCCGGTGATCGCGCCGGGCGGGCTGTTCTCCTCGCGTCGCCGCGCCGTGCCGCTGGACGGGCGTGTGCTTGCACTCGACAAGGCGCTGTTCGCCCAGGAGGCCCTGTGCTTCGTCGACACGTCGAGCCGGGCGTTCGCCTTCGAAGGCCCGGACGGGACGCTCGCCATCGAGGCGCCGGACTTCCCCCATCTCGTTCTATGGAACAGCAAGGCGGCGCCGTTCCTCGCCATCGAGTCGTGGACCGGGACAGGCGATCCCGAAGACTTTCAGGGCGACTTCCGCGAGCGCCCCTCGATGATCCATCTGCCGCCCGGCGCCCGCCGCACGCACCGGGTGAGCTACCGGTGGCGCCCTGCATAGAGTTCGTCATTGCGATAAGCCGAAGGCGACGCGGCCATCCATCTTCGGTCCGGCACACAGGCTGGGACTCGTCGCGCCGTCACCCTCCCCCTTGCGGGGAGGGCGACTCGCCGCAGGCGAGCGGGGTGGGGGTCGTGAGGCTTTGCTCGCTGCGTATGGATTGCCGCGTCGCTGCGCTCCTCGCAATGACGAGGCTGAGGTCTCACGCTCCGAGTGACACTCTTGCTCTAACTGGATTCGTCATTGCGAGGAGCCGGAGGCGACGCGGCAATCCATCTTCGGTCCGGCACCCAGGTTCGGACTCGTCCACCCCCATCCCTAGCCCTTCCCCGCAAGGGGGAAGGGGACACCCTGCGTCGCGCCTTCACCCTCCCCCTTGCGGGGAGGGCGACTCGCCGAAGGCGAGCGGGGTGGGGGTCGACGCATCGTTCCCTTTGCT
>JAQGKM010000134.1 GCA_028290125.1 Hyphomicrobiales bacterium
GATCAATGTACCGTCGACATCGAAGAGAACTGCTTTCGGCATCATGCTTCTTTCGTTGTCGACGTTCCGCGACAGGACGTCCAGGGGCCGCAAGGCTTCTTCCCGATGGGTGAACGAAGCTCGTCAAACAGCGGTCGGACGGGGAGGTTTCGTCAGGGACGTGCTCTCGTCCAGAAACGAACGGACTTGCTGGAGGAGGACTCGCCACGTCGACACACCAGGCTGCAGGCCGTCACGCTGTTCAATATCTTGGTGCAGGGATCGACAGTGACGGTGTTTCGCGACGGCTCGAGCATGAAATCCCGGAACTTCCAGCGTGCGCGCTTCTTTTCGAGCCATCGACAGCAATCATCCGGAGAGGCGGCCATGGCTCAACAGATCCCGATCGGCCCCGGGGCAGATGCGTTCGATGCGGCAACGGACCGTGCGCGCGGCGATCATCTGCATGAAATTGCCCACGACGTCGCCTATCAGCGTCTGGCCATCGTCAACGTTGTTTTCATCGGCGAGCCGCAGGCTGGCGATCGCACCTGGACATTGATCGACGCTGGCGTTTACGGTTCCGCGGCCTTCATACGCAACGCTGCGCGCAAGCGTTTCGGCGCCGACTCGCGCCCTGCTGCAATCGTCCTGACGCACGGGCATTTTGACCACACCGGCGTGTTGCTCGACCTGGCGGAAGAATGGGACGCGCCGGTGTACGCGCATCCTTTGGAACATCCGTTTCTGAATGGGACGGAATCTTATCCGGCGCCAGATCCGAGCGTCGGCGGCGGCGTCATGGCGCTGCTCTCGCCGCTCTATCCTCGCAAACCAATCGACGTCGGCGCCCGGCTGCGCGTCCTGCCCGAAGATGGCTCCGTGCCTACAATGCCGGGCTGGACATGGGTGCATACGCCTGGGCATACGCCCGGCCACGTCTCTTTCTGGCGACCTGCGGACCGGCTTCTGGTCGCGGGCGACGCGTTCATAACGACCGCGCAGGAGAGCGCCTATGCGGTCGCGCTGCAAGAACCGGAGCTGCATGGCCCACCCGCATATTTCACGCCCGACTGGGACAGCGCGCGTGAGTCCGTACGTCGGCTTGCAGCCCTGACGCCAGTGACGGCGGTGACTGGTCATGGTCGTGCCATGCACGGTCCGGATTTCGCCGCATCCCTGACGCAGCTCGCAACACGTTTCGATGAGGTAGCGCGGCCCGAGGGCCGCTAGTAGATTACGTCAGGCAGAGTCGGGCACGGCTCGACGTCTCTGCCGCGACCTTCATCCCTGACCGGACGTTTGCCCCGACTGGGCGCCACGCAACATGAATCTATTTATGCTGCGTACGGGGCTGCGTCGGGTCATAGGTCATGATGAATTCGAACGTACGTTCGCAATAGCCGTAGCAAGCGCCAGCGATATCCTCGAGCTTGTCGCGGTCGCGAAGAGTGATAAGGCCGCGGGTCGCCTTTACTGCCCCGGTTCCTTCGATCACGTGCAACGCGGTCGTGACGCCTGAACGTCGAACCGACAGCACCGATGCGATGAGGTCATGAACGATCGGCAGGCGCTCCTGAGAGGCGCGGTCGAAGGCCATGAGGAGCCACCGCGCAAGCCGCTGCTCGATCGTAAATGCGCCGTTCGCTGCGGATCCGTACGCAAGCTGGTTAGCGAATGCTTCCTTGTAGCGAAGCGTAAGTTCGTTGAGGGACGGGAGTGTAGCGAGAGCGGCCACGAAATCTATCGTGTCGATGCGCAGCGCCTGTCCGGCGATAAACGCCTGGGTCCGCATGAACGTGCGGTCGCCGACCCGAACCACCATGTTCGACATGCCCTCCGGCCCGAACATGCCAACCTCAATCGCGTTCGACTCATCCGGGACAGCGATCATCGAACAGGCGCAATTCAGCGGAAACCACACGTGTCGAATTTCGGTGTCGGGCTCCATCAGAACTTCGCGGCTTTGAAGCTCAACTGTTTTCAGGAATGGTTTAATCTTCGTCCAGTCTTCGTCCGTCAACTTTTGGAGCAACTGATTGGCAGACTTGTTCATGGCCTAGGTTCCTGCAATTGCGCTATGCCTCGGTTGGAGATGCGGTCATCCGTTGTAACGCCTCGAGAAGCGTAAACTCGGCCACGATCTCTCCTGTTTCCGAACGCAGCGATTTCACCTCGTGATCGAGATCGACACCATGAGCAAGCCGATCACCAGCGTATGAAGCAGCGTCTTCGAAGGCTTGTTTGAGCGCATCTTCGCGCGTCGCGAACTCCATTCCTTCGGCATCTAAGAACACTTGACCTTGAAGCTTGGTGTCGAAGAAAAAGCGGGGCATCCGATCCTCCCATCGGCAGCCGAACGCCGCCGATGGGAAGTCGTTTCGGTGCGAAACCGAGCAGGTGATCTGGGGCTTACAAAGGTGGGAGGTTAGAGCGGGTTGGAAAGGCCCGGTTTTTGCCGCTGAAGAGCGGGCCAGGCCATGGCAAGTCCGCTGATGGCGAGCATGGTGGCCACGTCGACCGAGCCCAGTGACCCGTGGGAGCTACTTAAAAAAAGCGACGTCGGTCGGCGGCTCGCAACGATCGCCCGCACGTCGGTGTGTGTGGGATCGATATGCCTAGCTTTCAACGTGAACGAACGAAGGCGACAATCGCGGCGATCGGAGCAGCGTCACTCATGAAATATCCATGGGCGCCCCTCGGGCCACAATCTCCGCGAACCGGCGGGCCCTCGTTCGAAAACATCGCCACCGATACGCGTCCGCCCGCCCATTGCCTGAACGAGGGAATGCTGGACGGTGTCGTGGGAGGACAAGCGTCGTCGCGATGGTGAACGACCAGCGTCGGCGGTAGTCTGGCGGACGAGCCCAGAATGGAGCGTACTTGATTATAGTTTGAGGATACGAAAACAGCGCCGTCTACCGAAGCACCAGCCGCGAGAGCCTGCGCAGTTGTCAATCCACCTCTGCTCATTCCGACGATCACCACTCGGCGCTGCTGACGGCGCAATTGACTCGCCGCAGCCACAGCTTCTTGAGCGGAGGACGCGACGATTGTTTGCACACCAGCCGAGTTGAACGAGGCGACGTTTCGCATGAGGAAATCAATCGGGACCGGGCCGCCGGCTCCGGGAATAAGAATGGCTGTTGCTCCTTGGGCTGCCGCCGGCGCCGCGTTTGCGGCCACCGAGAGCGCAATAACCGCAACCGAAGAAGAAAATCTCTTCATTTTGCCCTCACTACGGGTAGAAGCGACGACCTCACAAGACAGCATCGGGTAGAACGAAGGTCATCGCAAGCCGGGTTGTCATGCTGCTTTTTGCGCACTTGCTGGGCTGTGCGCGTCCCAGCAACCATCCAAAAAAACGCCCCGTGAGCCAAGGCTCCGGGGCGTTTTCGCGTTTGAGGCGCACGGTCGGTCAGGTCACCCCGGCCGACCGCGCGGAAGTCAACGCGCCGGACGCGCCACGCCTTCGAACTGCACCCGGTAGCCCGAGCGCACGTTCGGCCAATAGTCCCAGATGGCGAAATGCTGCGTGCAGCGATTGTCCCAGAAGGCGACGGAGTTTTCGCGCCAGCGGAAACGCATCTGCCAGTGCGGCTTGGCGATGTGGGCGAACAGGTAGTTCAAAATGGCGTCGCTCTCGTCGCGCGGCAGGTCGACGATCTTGGTCGTGAAACCCGCGTTGACGAACAGTAGCTTGCGGCCAGTTTCAGGGTGCCGGGCGACGATCGGATGGATCGCCGTCGGATAGACGGTCGTGCTCTTGTCGAACAGCTTTGCGCCGTCATGCTCCGCCGACAGCGGCTCCAGGAAGGCCTTCATGGGCGCCGACAGCGCGTCATAGGCCGCGTAGGCGCTGGCGAACAGCGTGTCGCCGCCGCC
>JAQGKM010000137.1 GCA_028290125.1 Hyphomicrobiales bacterium
TGCGACGGCGCGGTGTTGAAGTGCTGGTGGAACATCCAGAACGGCGGCACATACATGATGCCGTGGCGCCACGGGATTTCGGTGAACTTCTCGTCGCCTTCATACCACAGCAGCGAATAGCCCTCGCCCGACACCGCATGCACATGCGTGCCGGCGGCGTGACGATGCGCCTTCTTGTAGCGGCCGACGGGAATTTCCGACGTATGCGAATGCATCGTCGAATCCGCCAGCACGAAGGACACGTTCTTCGAGCCCTTGCCGCGTTCGCCGAGATCGTAAAGCTTGAAGCCGGTCAGGTCGGGGACGAAGTTCGTCTCCCACAGATTCAACTTCGCCTTGCCGTCGCCGCGCACGACTTCAAGATGCTCGCCCTCGCCCTGGAACTGGTTGGCGGCGCCGGCGCGCTCGGGGAACTTGCAGGGATTGTTGAAGATGAAATCTTCGTTGTGATAGAGGTTCAGGCTCAGCGGCGCATCGTTGGTGACGGAAATGCGCGCGGCTTCGCGGCCGGATGAATTGAAGATCTGGTATTCGCAATTCAGCGGCACAGCGAAGAGCGCCTTCGGGCCCCATTCGAACGTGTGCTTCTCGCCCGTCGGCAGCCACACGGTCGTCGAGCCGAAGCCCGACTGCACCATGAAGAACGCCTCGAAGAGATGCTTCACGGGACGCGTCTTCTTGCCCGGCAGAACCTCGATCAGATAGTTCGCCATGAAGTCGCCGCGCCCGTGCGCGTGGTTGAAGCAGCCCTTCGCGTCGTACCAGGCCCAGTCGGACGTTTCGACCGCGAGCAGGTCGAACCCGAAGTCCTGATGGACAGGCACGTTCTGCTTCGCCACCCAGTCGAGATAGGGTTCAACAAGGTAGCGCCCGTCGAGCTGTTCCTGGGGGGTCGCATTGTCACTCATCGGGTGCTCCTTGTTGTTGATTGGCCGTGGGTCTTACTTCTTGTCGCTCTTCAAGGCTTCGGCGAGAAGCTGCTTGGTCTCGTCGGACTGGTTGAGCGCCGTGGCGATGGCTTTCGCGACATCCTCGCCATAAGCCGGTTCGACCGGCCGCTCAAGCTTTTCGGCGCGCGCCTGCAATTCCTTGTCTTCCATCGCCTTCTTGTAGGCGCCGATCAGCGCGCCCATGCGGTCGGCCGGAATGCCGGGCGGGCCGGCGGTCAGGCGCGAGATGTCGCCCTGCGATTGCACCAGATTGATCAGCCCGAGCGCCTTCGCGTCGGTCACCAGCGAGGCCAGCTGCGGCAGATCCTTGTCGTTCCCGCCGATCTGCGCGATGAAGCGGCCGTAACCGTTCTCCACGAAGTTCGCGTAGGACGAACGCGACGCGATCGAGCCGATGACTTCGCCGCGCCGCATGGCGAGCTGGTCGTCGGTGCCATTGTAGCCGGTCAGATTCTTCACCGGCAATTTCAGCGAATTCGTCAGCATCACGGTCTCGACGTAGGACGCGCTGCCCAGACCCGCGGTCGCAAAGTTCACCGGCGTCTTCTGCCCGGTGAGATCGGCGAACGACTTGATCGGCGATTGCGCCGCGATGACGATGACGCGGGGGTCGGACGCGGCCTTGCCGATCCAGCTCATCTTCGAGAGGTCGAACTTCACGCCGTTGGCGTTGATCAGCTGGTTGTAGATGAGGCCCGTGTTGAACGTGCCCAGCGTCAGGCCGTCGGCCTTGGACGCGTAGATCGCGTTGGTGCCGATGATGTGGCCGGCGCCCGGCATGTTCTTCACCACGAAGGTGGAGCCCGGCAGGTTGCGCTGCATGTATTCGGCGACGAGGCGACCGTAGGAATCATAGCCGCCGCCAGGCGCGGTCGCGACGATGTAGTTCACCGTCTTGCCCTTGAAGAAATCGACCGCGTCGTCGGCCATGGCTGCGCCGGCCGTCGCGCCGAGCGCGAGGCAGGCCGTTCCGAGTTGCTTCCAGATAGTGTTCATCATTTCCTCCAGACGCGCTGTGTCGCGCTTGTCGTGTGCGGGTCAGCCCGCGATACGATCCATGACGAGGCTCGTGAGCGCGCCCGGATAGAGCACGACGCCGAGTCCCTTGGCGAAGATGAGGTAGAACGCGACGGATGCAATTCCCGATAGCGTGAGCGTGCGCTTCCATGTCGCATGCGCCCGTTCGCGCAGGAACGCGACCAGGAACACCGGAATGGCGGCGTAGAAACCAAACAGCAGAACGCCGCCGATGAAGCCGAGGAAATAGACCCACGTCAGCACTTCGCGACGGACCATCTCCTTCTCGTCGTGCGGCGCATCGATGACTTCGGCATGGCCGAACTCGACGCTGTGCCCGACCAGTTTGGCGGCCTTTTCCTGCGCTTCCTGCATCTCGTCCTTCTCGGCCTTGACGACGAGTGGCCGGCGGAAGTCGATCCCGATCTGCAACAGGCAGAGCAGGATGCCGGGGATGCCGATGGTGAGCGGCATGAAGCGCGCACCCTCGGGATAGGTGATCGCCGTGCCGACCATGATGGCGAACACGGCCAGCATGAAGACGGTCATGGCCTGGCGCGAAATCATGCTCATGCGGACACCTGCGTCGGATCGAAAGCGGGGGGCTTGCGGCTGCGGTAAATGGCGAAGGCGATGGTCGCGACGATCATGCCGATGAGCACGAGCGACAGCGGCCGGGTGAAGAAGGACATTCCCCACAGATCGAGCGCCTTGTGGAGCGATTCCTCCGCGATGCGGCCAAGCACGAGGCCGATGACGAACGGCGCGCGCGGCCAGTTCGCCCGCAGCAGCGCGTAGCCGATCATGCTCATGCCGACGAGGATCAGCAGGTTCTCCCACTGGCCTTCATTCACATAGGCGCCGATGACGACGAGCACGATGATGAAGGGCACCAGCATGGTGGCGTTGATGAAGGTCAGCACCGCGACCCAGCGCGTGATGAACAGCAGGAACGTCACGGCGATGAGATTGCCGACGACGAGCGCCCAGATCAGCGTCCAGACGAGATCGAGATGCTGGGTGATCATCGCGGGGCCCGGCTGGATGCCGAGGATGAGGAAGGCGCCCATCATCACCGCCATGCCGGACGAACCCGGGATACCGAAGAACAGCGTCGGCAGGAGCGAGCCGCCCTCCTTCGCGTTCGACGCGGTCTCGGGCGCGATGACGCCCTCGACGGCGCCGTGGCCGAAGCGCTCGGGCGTCTTGGACGATTGCACCGCATGGCCATAGCAGAGCCACGCCGCAGCCGAACCGCCGAGGCCCGGCACCATGCCGATGAGCGCGCCGATGATCGAGGTGCGCAGCGCGAGGAACCAGTGGCGCGGCACGTCGAGCACGCCGTTGAACACCTGGCGGTAGGAGAACTTGACGTTGTCCATCGAGATGGCGGCGATCGAGCCGCCCTTCACCGCGAGCGTGATCATCTCGGGCACGGCGAACAGCGCCAGCACGCAGGTGACGAGGCTGATGCCGTCCCACAGGAACAGGTTGTCGCCGGCGAAGCGCGCGGTGCCGGTCTGCGGGTCCATGCCCACGGTGGCGAGCATCATGCCGAACAGGCCGACGATCATGCCCTTGAAGATGTTCTCGCCGCCCGCCAGGAAGGCGATGAAGGTGATGCCGAGGATCGCCAGCAGGAAGAATTCCGCCGGCGAGAAGGCCAGCACGATCGGCTCCAGCACCGGGATCATGATCGCGAAGACGATTGCGCCGATGATGCCGCCGACGCCCGAGGCCGTGATGCTGGCGCCGAGCGCCCTGCCCGCCTCGCCCTTCTTGGCCATCGGATAGCCGTCGATCGTGGTGGCGGCGTCGTCGCCGTCGCCCGGCACGCCGAACATGATGGAGGAGATCTGGCCCGACGTGCCGTTGACCGCGTGCATCGTGAGCAGGAAGACGGCGCCCTGCGTCATGTCCATGCCGAACACGAAAGGGATCGCCAGCGCAATCGACAGGCGCCCGCCGATGCCCGGGGTCGCGCCGACCACAAGGCCGATCAGCACAGCGATCAGCATCAGTCCCATCGTCTGCGGATTGGACAGCAGGTCGCCGAGCGCCCTGAACATCACGTCAATCATGCACTTCCTCCCGGACACGGGTCGCGCCCGCTTTTTCCGTTCTTCCGCTTAGACTAAAGTCACAGCGCAGGTCACGTAAATTGAAAGGTTTGTAAGCCAGCTACAAAATCGCTTAACCTGCGGCCCACAACGGAGCCGCACGCGATGCGCATCGAGGATCTGGACTTCGCCAAGCTGCGCGCGTTTCAGCTCGTGGCCACCCACGGCACGCTCGGCGCGGCCGCGACGCAGCTCGGCCTGACGATCCCGGCGATCTCGGCCAAGCTGAAGCGGCTGGACGAGGTGCTGGGCGTGCCGCTGTTCAAGCGGTTGCCCAATGGGCTCACCCTGACTCCGGCCGGCGAACGTTTTCTGCGCGACCTCACCCCGTTGCTGCACGACGCCGAGCAGGCGATGGCGCGCGTCCAGGCGCCCGACAATGCACATTCGGAGGAGACCGGGCGCATCACGGTGGCGATCGGCGGCGACTATGCCGATTTCTTCGTGCCGCGCATGCATTCCTTCCTGTCGGAATTTCCCCGCGTCGAACTGTCGATGCGCGTGGCGCGGCGCTCGGATTCGCTCGCCGCCCTGCAGGCCGGCAAGGCCGATTTCTGCATGGGCGTCTTTCCGCGCCTGCCGCAAGGCATCGCCGCGAAAGTCGTGGCGCGCACGACGCTGTCGCTGATCGGCCGCACCGAGGCGGAGGCCGAGGCGGAGATCGTCGAGGGGCGACGCCTCATCATCGCGCCGCGCGGCACGGCGCTGCGTCAGGTGCTGCGCCAGTCGCCCCATATGGAAGGCCGCCCCAACGTGCTCGAATGTCCGACTTGCGCGACGGCGCTCGATCTCGTGCGGCTGGGCTCGGGTCCTGCCATCGTCCACACGATGTGCGCGCCGCGCGGCGGCGAACTCTATGCCCGCGACCTCGGCGACCGTCACGGCTTGATGCAGGTCGTCGTCGCCTACCGCCGCGGCGCCTTGCGGACGCGCGCGGCGGAGGCGTTTTACGAACACGTCACGCGTTAGGAGCGCGTGTCGAGCAGCAGGCGCGTCTTTTCGCGCACCTCGGGCGGCGTCGCATAGAAGCGCTCGACGAGCCCCTCGATTTCGGACGGCGGCATGTAGCTGATGTCGCTCTGCGTCTTTTCCGCTTCGGTCAGAAACTGCGGATCCGCAAGCACTTCCTTGAACGCCTTGCGCAGAGCCGCAAGCCGGTCGGCCGGTACGCCCGGCGTCGTGATGAACGGGCGCCCGAAGATCCACGGACCGAACACCAGCTCCATCATCTGCTTCTGCTCGGGCGTCTTGGCGAGATCGAAAGCGTTCTTCACGCCCGGCAGATCGGGATGATTGCGCAGCGACGTCTGCAACAGCACATGGATTTCGCCGCGCTGGATCTGCGGCCACAGACGCGCCTTCAACGTCGTGACGTTGAGCCCGCACATGCCGTCCGCCTCGCCGGCTTCCGCCGCGTTCATTGCATTGGCGAGGCCCGGATAGCCGGTGACGATGTTCCACTTCCAGCCCATCATGCTCTTCAGCGTGATGGCGTCGAGCGTCGAGCCGGACGATGGCCCGATGCCCGCGACCATCAATTCGCGCTTGGCGCCCGCGAGCTTCTCGACATCGGTGATGCCCGACGCCTTCCAGAATGCGCAGGTCGAAATCTCCGAATTGGCGGAGCCGAGCCAGACGAACTTGCGCGAGTCCCACTTCGCCACTTCGGGCGTCAGGAACGGCGCCGTCGTCATCACCGGATTGATGATGCCGAGTTGCGTGCCATCCTTCGCCGCGACATTGACGAGGTAATTCACCTGCTGAATGCCGCCGGCGCCGGGCATGTTCTTCACGATGATCGTGGGCGTGCCGGGCAGGTAGGAGGTCATGTGGCGCGCGACGAGGCGACCGTAGAGATCGAAGCCGCCGCCCGCCGAAGAGCCGACATAGATCGACACTTCCTTGCCGCGATAGAAATCAGCAACGGGATCGGCGATGGCGGATGTGCTGGCGAATGCAGCGACGAATCCGAAGACATATGCGCCAATGCGGGTCTTCTTGAATGCGCTTTGGGCAGGATAAGCCATGGAAGCCTCCGGAGGTTTGCGCTCCGGAGGGTTTTTGCAAGCGATGTGCCAGCGTAGAGACTTGCGGCGACGACCTGCGTCAGCAGCCGCGGCAGATCGAGTTGACGGCCTTTGAATTGTCCGTCGACAGTCGGCGATCGGTCGCCGCAGCCGGATCGGCCTCTGCGCTCGACTTCTCGCAGGCCGAGACCTGCGACGACGGATAGGCCGCGCGGTTGCCCAGGATGCTCTCGCACTGGGCCGCGTTGCGCGAACGTGCGCCCGCGTCCTGACCGGAGCCCGACACCGCCGGATTGCCGGTCTGCAAATTCGATTGCCCGGATGCCGCCGCGCCCGACCGATTCGCGCCCGTGCCGACCTGCTGGTTCTGGTTGCTTTGCAGCTGGTTGTTCAGGCCGCCGGGAGATGTCGGCGCGCCGCCGGTCGCCGGCGCATTCGCGCCATCAGTGCCCGCCGTGCCGGAGCCGACGCCGGCGCCCATGGTCGGGCCGCTGGTCGACGTGCCGGGCACCGAGCCGACAGGTCCGCCCGCGCCCGTGCTCGACAGCGAGCCTGCGCCCGTGCCGGTCCCGGCTGCGCCGGGGTTCGTGCCGGAGGCGCTGCCCGAAACGCCACCTGATGCGCCGCCAGTCGTGGCCGCGCCGCCCGTCGACGCGCCGCCGGAGGAGGCCCCGCCGGAGGATGCGCCGCCAGCCGAGCCGCCGCCGGCAGACCCGCCGCCCCCACCGCCGCCACCGCCACCACCGCCGCCCGATTGCGCGAGCGCCGCGCCGCCGAGCGCCAGCATCAGGGAAAGCGCCAATGCATTCGTCGTCTTCAAAGCTCTGCTTTTCATGACTTGTCCTTCTGCGTTCAGAGAGCCGCCTCGGCGGACTGCCGCTGCCGCTCGTAGCGCGGTGGATTGTCGATGAAGCGCGGCCGCATGACCGCTGCCTGATCTTTCGCAATTCCGTGCACGGCCCGCGCACCTTTCGGGAAGCCGCTGCGGGCCGAATAGTCAGGCGCGTCCTGCACCTGCTTCAGCCCGTCGAGTCGTTGCGCCGCATAGAAGTCCAGCGCCGTGATAGCGCCGACCATCACGGTCGCGAGGATCGCGTTGTCGCGCTTTGCATTGCTCTCCTCCATTCCGAGCGACAAGGTGGCGAGATCCAGCGCGTCGCCGCCGACGCGACCCCAGAGCCACGGGGCCTTGTTGTCGGCGCTGAGCAGGCCGGCGCCGTTCGCCATCTCGCGCAGGCCGTACATGCGCACGAGCGTTTCACGGCCCTCCATTCCCAACGCGCGCGTGATGGTGTGGGGCGCCAGGAACTCCGCGAGTCCGAGACCGATCGAGAACCAGCCAAGTCCCTGCGCTATTCCGGCCGCGCGCTTCTGGTGACGGCGATAGGCGGCCCGCGTTTGATCCTGCGTATGGCGGGACGCCGAAGTCATGGATTGTGCGTGCATGAACGTGCCTCTCACGGTTGGAGAACGACCTTGATGCAACCGTCCTGCTTGTCGCGGAACGTGTCGTAGAGAGCAGGCCCGTCCTCGAGCTTGCCCCTGTGGGTGATGACGAAAGACGGATCGATCTGGCCCTCTTCGATGCGGCGCAGGAGATCGTCGGTCCAGCGGTTGACGTGCGTCTGTCCCATGCGGATCGTCAGGCCCTTGTTCATCGCCATGCCGAACGGCACCTTGTCGATGAGACCGCCGTAGACGCCCGGAACCGAGAGCGTTCCGGCGGGACGGCACACGTACATCATCTCTCGCAGAACATGCGGGCGATCGCTTTCCAGCATCACCGCCTGCTTCGCGCGATCGATCATCGAGTCGATCGAACTGCCGGCGTGCGCCTCGAGGCCAACGGCGTCGATGCACTTTTCCGGACCCTTGCCGCGCGTCAATTCATTCAGCCGCTCGACGACGCTTTCTTCCTCGAAGTTGATGGTGATGGCGCCTGCGGCAGCCGCCATGCTCAACCGCTCCGGCACGCGATCGATGACGACGACCTGCCTGGCGCCGAGCAGGATCGCGCTGCGCACGCAGAACTGGCCAACCGGGCCCGCGCCCCAGATCGCCACCGTGTCGGTCGGCTCGATGTCGCACTGGACCGCAGCCTGCCAGCCGGTCGGGAAGATATCGCCGAGGAACAGCACCTGGTCGTCGGTGAGCCCGTTTGGAATCTTCACGGGGCCAACGTCTGCGTAAGGCACGCGAACGAATTCGGCCTGCCCGCCTGCATAGCCGCCTGTCAGATGCGTGTAGCCGTAGAGACCCGCAGTCGTGTGTCCGAAGACGGCGTCGCCGACCTTCTTGTTGCGGTTCGTGCGCTCGCAGACCGAGAAGTTGCTGCGGCGGCATTGTTCGCATTCGCCGCAAACGATCGTGAACGGCACGACGACGCGATCGCCGACCTTCAGCTTCTTCACGTCGCGGCCGATTTCCATCACCTCGCCCATGAACTCGTGGCCCATGATGTCCCCCGATTCCATGCCGGGCATGAAACCGTCGTAGAGATGGAGGTCGGAGCCGCAAATGGCGCAGCTGGTCGTCTTGATGATGACATCGCGATCGTCCTCGATCCGCGGATCGGGTACGGAGTCGCAGCGGATGTCGTGCTTTCCGTGCCAGCGCAATGCTTTCATGACGTTTCACCTGCGGTTGGAATTGACCCAGCAAATCCATGGCGACGAGTCCAGTTCCCCTGATGCTCCCGGAAATGCCCCTCACCGCGCCGGTCCGGCTTGTTGACAGGACTTGACCTTTCCCGGAGCATGCGGCGCGCGCACCCGGCGTCGCAGAACAAGCCGGGACGCCAAGGAAACGCCGCCGCTACACGTGTTGGCGGCCACGACGGGAGAGAAAGATGCATTTCGCCTCGAGGCTCGCAGCCGCCACAGCCGGCGCGCTCACCCTGGCCTCGGCGCTGGCGCCCGCGCCGGCCGCCGCGCAATCCGCCGACTTTTACGCCGGTAAGAACCTCACGATGATCATCGGCTTCGGGCCGGGCGGCGGTTACGACCTGTGGGGCCGCACGGTCGTGCGCCACATCGTCAACCATCTGCCGGGCCGTCCGAACCCCGTGCCGCAGAACATGCCGGGCGCGGGCAGCTACAACGCCGCCGCGCATCTGTACAATATCGCGCCCAAGGACGGCACGATGATCGGCATCATCGCACGCGACGCCGCGCTCGGGCCGTTGACCGGGGCCGAAGGCGCGCGTTTCGATCCGCTGAAGATCAACTGGCTCGGCACGCCGGCGGTGGAAACCAACGTCTGCATCGCGCGCGCGGGCGCAGCTGTGCAGACGGTCGAAGATCTCTACACCAAGACGCTGATCGTCGGCGACACGGGCGCGGGCACCGGCACGCGTTCCTATCCCAAGGCGCTCAGCGTGCTGCTCGGCATGCAGTTCAAGATCATCTCGGGCTTCCCATCGTCATCGGACGTGTTCCTCGCCATGGAGCGCGGCGAAGTCGACGGCATTTGTGAATCGCTTGA
>JAQGKM010000161.1 GCA_028290125.1 Hyphomicrobiales bacterium
AGGGTCTGTTCGAGCAGGCCGGCGTCACCGTCAACCTCACCACCACGCCGAGCTCCGCCTTCCAGGCGGAAAACCTCGCTGCCGGGAAATTCCAGATCGCCGGCACGGCCTTTGACAACGTCGTCGCCTATCAGGAAGGCCAGGGCGCGGTGAAGCTGCCGCAGACGCCGGACTTCTTCGCCTTCATGGGCGCAACGCAGGTCGAGCTCGCCTTCGTGACGCAGCCCGACATCGCCACCTACGCCGACCTCAAGGGCAAGTCGCTGGCGCTCGATGCGCTGTCGACGGGCTTCGCCTTCGTGCTCTACGAGATGCTCGAGAAGAACGGTCTCACCAAGGCCGACTATTCCATGGTGGCCGTCGGCGCCACGCCGCAGCGCTGGGAGTCGGTGAAAGCCGGAACCCATGCGGGCACGCTGACCATCGAGCCCTTCACGTCGATCGCCCGCAATCAGGGCTTCAAGGTGCTGGATACGTCCAGCAACATGCTGGCCGCCTACCAGGGCGGGTCGTTCGCCGCGAGCCGCGCCTGGGCCGCCGCCAACCCCGAGACGCTGAAAGGCTTCATCAAGGGCTATCTGGCGGGCCTCGCGTGGACGCTCGACCCCGCCAACCGCGAGGATGCGACGAAGATCCTTCTGGAGAAGATGCCGGAGATCAAGCCGCCGGTCGCGGGCGCCGTCATGAACAGCCTGCTGTCGCCGCGCTCGGGCCTGACCCCCAAGGCCGGCATGCTGATGGACGGCGTCGACACCGTGCTGGCGCTCCGCAGCAAGTATGGCACGGGCGCAAAGCTCACCGACCCGGCGCGCTACATCGACCTGAGCTATTATAATCAGGTAGCTTGACAGAAAAGGTGGCCCTCTTCCGGGGGCCACCTTTTGTTAATTGACCGGTTACATTGCGCGGATTAGCGTCAGACCGTCATCCCTGACATTGCGGGAGGCGGACATGATTTCAGATCCGAACGCCAACGATACAACGAGCCTGCAGTTGAGAGCTCCCGACCGACTTGTGGCGGAGAGCGACAACGCCTTACAAATCAAGCTTGTCTACGTCATGGTGATGTTGGTCATCGTGGTTTGGGTCGGCGTGCTCGCCATGCTGGGGCGCGAATTGCTGCAGCGCGTCATCAATTGAATTCCAGCCAACGCGCCACGAGCAGAGCAGCCAGATAGATCACGTACCAGAGCGCGAGGCTGGCAGGCATTCCATGTGCAAGGCCTTTGATCACGGAGGTCTCCTCGAATCCGCGGCGCTGCCGCCGCATGCCGCTGCATGCAGGGCAGCACGTAACGTGCCTTCCTTGCAAAGCGAAATTACGGCGCTGGTAAGAAAAACTTCGGAATTTTGAAATTGTTGCGTTTTGCTGCAGTGCAGCAGCAGAAAAGGAAAAGCCGGAGCGGCGGGATGCCGGCTCCGGCTTCAAAACTAACTTCAAGCAGAATTAGCTTAGACGGATTCCTTGAGCTCCTTGAGGGCGCGGAACGCGACCTTCTTGGAGGCCTTGATCTTGATGGCTTCGCCCGTCGCCGGGTTGCGGCCCATGCGGGCGGCGCGCTTGCGAACCTGCAGGATGCCGAGGCCGCCGATGCGGATGCGGTTTCCCTTCTTCAGGTTCTTCGTGATGATCTCGACCATGTCTGTGATGATCGTCTCGGCGGTGCGCTTCGGCATTTCATGCGTCTCGGCGAGCAGCGCGGCGATCTGCTTGACGGTGATCGTCGCAGCCTTGGCGCCGGCGGCGGCAGTCGCGGCCTTCTTCGGAGCCGCCTTTACGGCGACCTTCGGGGCAGCGGCCTTGGCGGCCTTCGGTGCGGCCTTGGGCGCGGCCTTCTTAGCAGCAGCTTTTGCCATGATTTAGTTTCCCTTCGCGAATCAAACGGGCGTTCACCCGAGGGTCGCAATATAATGCGCAACAAGCCGCGCGCGACAATTCACGCCCAATTTCCGCACCTTTTTCTTCATCAGCGTCAACTTGTCCAACAGAAACAGCTCTTTTGGACGATTCGGCCTTGGTCGAAAGCCGCAAAGGGGTGTTTCCGGGGCTTTACGAGGCCTTTTCAGCGCATCACGGAGCCGCCGTCGACCACCATGCACTGGCCGGTCATGAAGCCGCATTCGTCGCTGGCGAGAAAAACCAGCGCGCCGGTCAGGTCCTCGGGCTTCTGATCGCGTTGCAACGCACGGCTTTTCACGGTCGGCTGCGATGCCGCCCCACTCCACATCGGATTCTCGGCGATGGCTTCACTCATCGTGAGGCCCGGCGCGATGGCGTTGACGATGATGTTGTGCGACCCAAGCTCCCGCGCGAGCGAGCGCGTCATGGCGACCACGCCGCCTTTCGACGTCACATAATGCAGGAAGCCGGTCTGGCCCTTGAAGACCGTGCCGGACGCGATGTTGATGATGCGCCCGGATTTGGCGGCGATCATGTGCGGCGCGACCGCCTTCACGCATTCGAACGGCCCGCGCAGATTGACCGCCATCAGTCTGTCCCACTCGTCGCTTTCGATATCGAGGAACGACTTCTTCTCGAGGCTCGCGAAGATGGCGGCATTGTTGACCAGCACGTCGATCCGGCCGAAGGCGGCGATCGCGGCCTCCGTCATGGCGGCGACCGAGGCGGCGCTGGCGACGTCCGTCTTGTGATAAAGCGCGCGACCACCAGCGCTTTCGATGCGCGCGGCCGTCGCCGTCCCGTCGAGCACGTCGGCGATCAGGACGCCAGCGCCCTCCGCCGCGAGGCGTTCCGCGAAGGCGGCGCCGATGCCGCGCGCCGAACCCGTCACAATCGCCGTCTTGCCTTGCAACCTCATGGTGTTCTCCCGGCTTACCCACTCTTGCGGCGGGCGCTCTTTTCACGCCGTCCGCCCTGCCCCAGATGAGGCTCGACAGACGGCCTCTCCGCTTCTATCCGTTTAGACACTCAAGACAAGCGCCCGAAGAGGCCAATTCGGAAGGACACGCTCATGCTGACCGATCACGAGAACGATCTTCTCTGTCGCGTGGAAGGCGAGGCTCCCATGGGCCAGCTCATGCGCCAGTTCTGGTTGCCGGCCTGCCTTTCCGAAGAGGTCCCGGAGCCCGACTGCGATCCCGTGCGCGTGCGCATTCTTGGCGAGGATCTCGTCGCCTTCCGCGACACCGACGGCCGCGTCGGCGTGATGGACGAATTCTGTCCGCACCGCCGCGCGTCGCTGTTCTACGGCCGCAACGAAGAGTGCGGCCTGCGCTGCCTTTATCACGGCTGGAAGATGGACGTGGACGGCAATGTCGTCGAAATGTCCTCGGAGCCGCCGGGCTCCGGCTTTGCAGAAAAGGTGAAGCACAAGGCCTATCCGGTGCGCGAGGCCGGCGGCTTCGTCTGGGTCTGGATGGGCGACGCCGAGAAGATTCCGGAGTTCGAAGCCCCGGTGTTCGCGCCGACCGACAAGGCGCGCGTCAGCGTCCTCAAGGTGCATGTCGACGCCAATTGGGCGCAGTGCCTCGAAGGCGCCATCGACAGCGCGCATTCGTCCAGCCTTCACTCGACCGACATGCCGCCCGCGAAGGTCGCGGGCTCCACCGCCACCGGCACCAGCTGGCAGCGGCCCTCGACCGACAAGTCGCCGCGCCTGCAGGCGGAAGAGACGGATTTCGGCTTCCACTATGTCGCGATCCGCAAGCCGATCGCCAATTCGCAGACGCACGACTATCTGCGCATCACGCTCTTCGTGGCGCCCATGTACGTGCTGATCCCGCCGAACAACGTCTACAACGTCGCGCAGATGAACATGCCGGTCGATGACGAGCATTCGGTGCTCTACCTGATCGCGTGGACGCCGGGCGACGGCGTGCAGGAAGGCACCGACCAGGAAAGCTGGCGCAAGTTCACCGGGCAGCAGCTCGGCATCGATCTCGACGCCACCTACCACAAGCTGAATGGCCGTGCGCAGAACTACGGGCAGGACCGCAAGGCGCAGAAGCTCGGCGACTTCACCGGCATCCGCGGCTTTCCCAACCAGGACATCGCCATGTGGGAGACGATGGGCAAGCTCGCCAAGCGCGGCGAAGAGCGGCTCGGCGCGAGCGATCTCGCCATCGTCCAGTTCCGCCGCACCATGGTGGAAGCCGTGCAGCGGTTCATGAAGGGCGAGCCGGCCATCGGCTCCACGCTGACGCAGGACGAGCGCATGCGCCTGCGCTCGTTCGAGGGCGTCATGCCCAAGAGCACCGACTGGCGCGAGCTGTCGGGCGCACATGGCGAGACGGGCGGCAAGTCCGGCGATGTCGCGGCCGAGTAAGGCTCTGGCTTTTCGGCGCGGAATGGCCAAGACTGTTCATATCGCGACTGCCTGAAAGGCGGCGCATTGACGGGAGTTGAAACGATGTTGGGCAAGATCGGCCGGCGCTTCGCCGCCACCGGAACGCTGCTGGCTGCGGCGATCGTCACGCAGGGCGCTTTCGCGCAAGAGGCGATGAAGATCGCCGCCGGGCAGCGCGGCAACTGGGATTCCTCCGTGCCGGAAATCGGCGAGCGCGCCGGCATCATGAAGAAGCACGGCCTCAAGCTCGAAATTCTCTACACGCAGGGTTCGGGCGAGACGCAGCAGGCGGTGATCTCCGGCGCCGTGGACGTCGGCGTCGCCATCGGCTCGCTGGGCGCCATCGGCGCCTATTCTAAGGGTGCGCCGATCCGCATCATCGGCGCGCAATCGACCGGTGCCGGCGATCTCTACTGGTATGCGCGCGCCGACAGCGCCGTGACGGCGCTCGCCGGCAACGCCGGCAAGACCATTGCCTATTCCACCAACGGTTCGTCGACGCAGACCGTCGTCAAGGCTTTCATCGACGAGCTCGGCGTGAAGGCTACGCCGACCGCCACCGGCAGCCCGTCGGCGACGCTGACGCAGGTCATGTCCGGACAGGTCGACATCGGCTGGGCGGCGCCGCCGTTCGGCATCGACCTGCTCGACCAGGCCAAGATCCGCAAGCTCGCCACTGGCAACGACACGTCGCTGAAGGACCAGACCGTGCGCGTGCTGGCCACCAGCGTCGACAAGATGAAGACCAAGAAGGACTCGCTCGACCGCTTCGTGCAGGCCTATCGCGAGACGGTGGACTACATGTACACCAACCCGGAAGTGATGAAGGTCTATTCGGAGTGGCTCAACATCACGCCCGAACTCGCCCGCCGCACCCGCGACGACTTCTTCGCCCGTGACGCGATCGAACCCGACAACATGAAGGGTCTCGACAAGATCGTGCAGGACGCCGTGGCCTACAAGTTCGCCAGCGCGCCGCTCACGAAGGAACAGCTCGCAGACCTGATCCAGATTCCGCCGAAGAAAAAGTAAGAGAACGGGCGCCCGCCATTCGTGCGGGCGCCCACGCCGTCATTGCGAGTGCCAGCCCCGTCCTTGCGAGCGCCTGCCCCGTCATTGCGAGCGCAGCGAAGCAATCCAGAGGCGACGCATGGGGCCTCCGCCGCCTCGCTGGCAATGCGGGAAACAACTGCGATGCGGGCCTGGATTGCTTCGCTCCGCTCGCAATGACAGCGTGCAAGACAACGAACCCCAGCCCCGCTCGCAATGACGGCTATGGTGATGCACGAACGCCAGCCCCGTCATTGCGAGCGCAGCGAAGCAATCCAGAGGCAACGCGTGGGGCCTTCGCCGCTTCGTTGGCAATGCGGGAAACAACTAAGACGCGGGCCTGGATTGCTTCGCTCTGCTCGCAATGACGGACGTGGTCATGCACGAACGCCTGCCCCGTCATTGCGAGCGCAGCGAAGCAATCCAGAGGCGACGCATGGGGCCTCCGCCGCCTCGCTGGCACTGCGGGAAACAACTGCGATGCGGGCCTGGATTGCTTCGCTCCGCTCGCAATGACAGAGTGC
>JAQGKM010000177.1 GCA_028290125.1 Hyphomicrobiales bacterium
AATGGCTTGCGCTTCCTCAAGCCTGCTTCGTCTTGCGAGGGGCCAGAACCGCCCCCGCGTCGGGCGCCAGCGACAAAAAGCTCAGCAGCGATGTCGCCGACACGAGGCCGATGATGGCGAAAGCCCAGGCGAAGGCGCTGACCGGCAAGGTCGCGGTGTTGCCCGAGGCCTGATGCAGGACGACGGCCGACAGCGCGACGCCGACCGTCAGAGAGAGACGTTGCGCCATTTGCGAGAAGCTCATGGCATGGCTCATCTGCGCACGCTCGACATCCGCAAAGGCGATGGAATTCAGGCTGGTGAATTCCAGCGAGCGGAACACGCCGCCGAAGAAGATGATCGCCATCATGAAGGACGTCGGCGTGTCGGGTTTGAACAGCGCACAGGCGGCCATGAAGACGCTGGCGACGAGCGCGTTCCAGATGAGGACCTTGCGAAAGCCGAACTGGCGCAGGATGCGCTTGGCGAGCGTGCGCATGCCAAGCGAGCCCGCCGCCGACACGAAGGTGATGGCGCCAGACTCGATCGGCGAATAGCCGAAGCCTTCCTGCATCAGCAAAGGGAGCAGGAACGGCATGGCGCCGACGCCGAGCCGGAACACCGAGCCGCCCGTGACGCTCGCCCGGAACGTCGGGATGCGCATCAGCGACAGATCCATGATCGGGTTTGAAATGCTGCGCGAGTAAGGCACGTAGAGCGCCAGCGCGATCACGCCCGCAACCAGCAGGCCGACGCCCATGGCGTCCGGCGTGTTCTTGGTGAACGCCGTGTCCATGCCGAAGACGGTCGCGGCGAGGCCGAAGGCCGACAGCACGAAGCCCGGCCAGTCGAAGGGCTTCATGTCCTCCTCGCGCACGTTCTCGATGAACTTGCTGGCGAGGATATAGCCGAGGATGCCGACCGGCACGTTGACCCAGAAGATCCAGCGCCAGTGGTACTAATAGGTGATGACGCCGCCCAGCAGCGGGCCGATGATCGGCCCGATCAGCGAGGGCACGCCCATCAGCGCCATGGCGCCGATCAGCTCCGATTTCGGGACCGAGCGCACGAGGATGAGCCGGCCCACCGGCACCATCATGGCGCCGCCGAAGCCCTGCAGGATGCGCGCCGTAATGAGCTGGTGGAAATCCTGCGAGAAGCCGCAGGCGATGGACGACAGCGTGAAGATCGCGATCGCCAGCCGGAAGATGTTGCGGGCGCCGTAGCGGTCCGCGACCCAGCCGCTCATCGGCAGGAAGGCGGCGAGCGACAGCATGTAGGCGGTGATCGCCATATGGAGCCGCAGAGGCTGTTCGCCGAGCGAGGTCGCGATGGCCGGCAAGGCCGTCGCCAGCGACGTCGAATCGAGATTCTGCATGAAGAGCGCGCAGGCCACGATCAGCGGAACGATCACATGGCTTTTCAACGCGGGCGTCTCCTTGGCGCGGGAAAGCGGCCCGGCGCGGCCGCTGCTTCCTTCTACCAATCTCCGCCGTTCAATGCGAGTGCAGCAAAGCCGCGACGCAAGGCCTCAGTGCGCGGTCGTCGCCTGACGCGCCTCATCGATCAACGCGCTGGCGACCGGCGCATGGTGTTCCCCTCCCCCCTGCGGGGAGGGGTTTGCATTGCGCATGTCTTCAATCGAATCCTGACGAGCGCCGAGACTTTTTCCCTCCCCCTTGTGGGGAGGGCGACTCGGGCGCAGCCCGAGCGGGGTGGGGGTCATGAAACCTCAGCCCCGATCCAGCACCACCAGCGCATCGAGCGCCACGCCGCCCTTTTCGCCGAGCAGGAACGGGTTCACGTCGATTTCGGCGATCGCGCCTTGCGCGTCCTCCATCACGTGCGACAGGGCGACGATGGCTTTCACCAGCGCGTCGGCGTCGAGCGCCGGGCGGCCGCGGTAGCCTGCGATGATCTTGGCCGCCCGCGTGCGGGCGATCAGGTCGCGGGCGCCGGCTTCGTCGAGCGGGCAGGCCCCGAGGGCGACGTCGCGTGTGAGTTCGAGATCGACGCCGCCCGTGCCGAACAGAATGACCGGACCCATCTCCGGGTCCTTCTTCGCGCCGAGCACGCATTCGAAACCGCCCGACACCATCTGGGCGATCAGCACACCGGCGATGTCGGGGCGACCCGGCGCACCCTCGCCCGCCGCCATGATGCCGGCGAAGGCGGCGCGCACGGAGGCCTCGTCCTTCAGGCCGACCTTCACGCCGCCGATGTCGGATTTATGCGGCAGGCCCGCGCTGACGATTTTCGCCACCACCGGAAAGCCGATCTCGCGCGCCGCAGCCACAGCCTCCTCGGCGCTGCGCGTCAGGCGCTCGTTCGGCGCCGAGAGGCCGTAGGCGGCGAGCAGGTTCTTGGAGGCGACCTCGTCGAGCGTGGCGGGGCCTGCCTTGGCGGCCAGCGCATCGAGCAGCGCCCGGCCCTCGCGGGACGGCGCACGGGGCGCCGGCATCGGCACGGCGGCGGCCTCCACATGCTGGGTGACGACCCGCATCGTGCGCAGCGCCTTGTCGACTTCCTGCAGGAAGGCGATGTTGGGCAGGCTTGCGCGCAGCTCGCGGCTGTAATCGTTCATCCCGTAGGAAATCATGCTGACGAAGGCGATGGGCTTGCTGGCCTTGGCGGCGAGTTCGTTTACCGCGCGCAGGTTGCTTTCCTTGCGCTCGGTGCCGGGGCTGCGCGGCAGTTCCTCCTGCAGCAGCAGGATGTCGATCTCGTCGTCGGCCAGCAGGATCTCGACACAGCGCAGATAGGCGCCGGCGCTCGAGAGCGCCGCGAAACCCGCATCGAGCGGATTGCCGATGATCGAGCCGACCGAAAGGATTTCGGACAGTTTGGCGTAGGTCTTTTCCGACAGCGGGCGATAGGTCATGCCGCTCAGTTCAGCCGCATCGAGCATCAGCCCGCGCATGCCGCCCGAGAAGGTGATGGAGCCGAGCCGCTTGCCGCGCGGCAGCGGAGCGTGGACCAGAAACTCCACCGCCTCGACCATTTCGTCGAGATTGCGCACGCGGATCGCGCCGGCGCGTCCCGCCACTGCATCGAAGGCTTCCATCGAGCCTGCCAGCGCGCCGGTGTGGGCGGCGGCCGCCTCGCGGCCGGCATCCGAAGCGCCGAGCTTCATCACGACCACGCGCTTGCCGGCCTCACGCGCCATGCGCAGAGCTTCGAGGAACGCCTCGCCGTCGTGCACGGATTCGAGATAGCAGGCGATCACCTTGATCTGCGGCTGAGTGGAGAAGTAGGCGATGTAATCGGCGGTGGTCAGCCCTGTCTCGTTGCCACTGGTGATGGACGCGTCGGTGTCGACGCCGCGTTCCTCCAGCGTGCGCTTGATCGCCATGACGATGCCGCCCGACTGGCCGAGCACCGCAACGGGTCCACGCGACAGCTTCTGCGCACGGTCGTCCGGCATCGAGAAGAAGTTGATCGCGGCGTTGAAATTGCCGAGGCAATTCGGGCCCGAAACCGCGAGCCCCGTCTCGGCGATCACGGCGCGCAGATCGACGGCGAGCTGCTGGCCCGCCGCGTCGGGCGCTTCGTCGAAGCCCGATGTCATGATGGTGGCGCTGCGCGCGCCTGCAGCCGCCGCATCGCGCAAGGTGGCGCAGACGGTCTTCGCCGGAGCGAGCACGACGAGGTGATCGGGCTTTTCCGGCAGCTCCGCGAAGGAGCGGTAGCAGCGCGTGTCCCACACGCTGTCGCGCGTCGGGTTCAGCGGAAAGACCGGGTTCGCAAAGCCATAGCGTTTCAGGTTGCGCCAGACACGCTGCGGCCAGTTGCCCGGCTTGTCGGTGGCGCCGACGATGACGACATTGCGCGGGTTGAGCAGCGCATCGACCTTGGAGATGGCGGCGCGCAGGTTGTCCTGCGTTCTTGTGCTGGTCATGTGTCGTCCTCAGCCTTGTCCATACATGCCGACGCCGGACCGGCGCGCAAAGAAATAGAAGATCAGCGCAATGGTCGTCATCGCTGCGCTCCACAGCAGCCCGAGCGCGGCGAGCTCCGGCCCCTGCCCGTTGCTCCACAGATCGAACATCGCCACCGCCATGGTCTGCGACGACGGCCCCGACAGCAGCACGGGCAATGTCAGCACGCGGGTGGCGAGCAGGAAGATGAACAGCCAGCCGGCGATCAGCGACGGCGCGAGCAGCGGCAGGATGATGCGGCGGAAACCGACCATCGGCGAGGCGCCGGCGACGGCCGCGGCCTCCTCGAGTTCGCGATGCACCTGCAGCATGCCGGCATAGGAATAACGCACGCCATACGGCAGATAATTGATCAGGAAGGCCCAGACGATGATCCAGATCGTGCCGTAGACGCCGACCGGCATGGCGAGAAAGAATTGCATCACGCCGACGCCGAGCACGATGCCCGGAAACACCAGCGGCACGGTGCCGAGCTGATCGACGACGCGCGCGCCCGGCGCCTTGCGCACGCTGAGCCAGGCGGCGAGCGCGGTGAGCCCCATCACGAATGTCG
>JAQGKM010000185.1 GCA_028290125.1 Hyphomicrobiales bacterium
GCGCGGGGCTTCACGCTGCTGGGGAGCCTCGCGCTGCTGGGGGGCCTCGCGCTGGGGCGGAGCCTCGCGCTGCTGCGGCGCTTCGCGACGCTGCGGAGGGCCACCGCGGCGGTCGCCGCCTTCAGGCTCAGCCTGCGCGAAACGAATGGCGGGACCCACGTCGGCGCGCGCGGCGGCGAGCGGAAGGGCGAGTGAAAGCAGGGGGCCGGCCATGATGGTGCCGGCGAGAAGGAGATTTCGGGTCGTCATGTGCGTCCTTATCTGCAAGCCACGATGTCTTCAGACAGCTTGGCTCGGCCAACGAAGGCCCGGGCGACAAGGTTCCGCGAAACGAACCGATCAGGCGGCGATCGTCACCGTCTCGGAGTCGTAAACGAGGCGCAGCACGCCCGACCGGCCGCAATCGCGCACCGGAACGCCACGATATTTCGAGCCAAAGGCTGGAAAGCGGCCAAGCGGTAGCGAAATTTCGACGAGACGAGCGCCCTTCAGGGCAGCCATGTCCACCGCCTTCGCGAGCAGGTCGCGAACGCCGGATTCATGCGTCGGGAGATCCGTCACAGTCACTGAGAGGCGGCCTCCCTGACCCGGGAGGGTCGCGCGCAGCAAGCGATCTAGGTCCGACAACGTCATGGCTGAGCTCTCCTTGCCCCAAGGGTTAACAAAGCATCAACGTAGGCTTGCCGCAATCGGTTCCGCTCAGGAAGGTAAACACAGTTAGATAAGTGGAAACAGATCGATGCGATTTATGAAGCATACATTTGCGCGATTCTGAACATACGCATTTGATTAAGACAATTGCGGGATGATGAGACGTTCGCGAGAGACCGCCTGGCTCGCGAAAGTGTATTTCTCAGCGTTCCGGACTGCGTAAAATGTCCCTCATAGTGATTGTCGACGACCGGGTCACCAACCGGAACATCTTCGCGAAGCTAGCGGCTTCGATCGAGGAAGATGTGACCGTGCAGACCTTCGGCGATCCCGATGAGGCGCTCGTCTGGCTGGAGGCGCAGTCTCCCGATCTCGTCATCACCGACTACAAGATGCCGCAGATGGACGGTGCGGAATTCATCCGCCGCTTCCGCGAGCTGCCGTCGTCGGTCGACGTGCCGGTCGTGGTCATTACCGTCTATGAGGAACGCAGCTTCCGTCTTCGCGCGCTGGAGGCCGGCGCGACCGACTTCCTGCACAGCCCCGTCGACCACCATGAATTCATCACGCGCGCCCGCAATCTCCTGAAGCTGCACAAGCAGCAGGTGCTTCTCGCCAGCCGCGCATCGACGCTCGAACGCGAGCTCGAAAACTCCGAACGTTCCCGCGAACGCGCGCTGCGCGACAGCCGCGAGCGCCTGGCGCAGGTCATCGACACCCTGCCGGTCATGATCAGCGCCGCCGGCTATGACGGGCGTCTGCTGTTCGTGAACGCCTACCAGATCGCCTTCGCGGGCGTCGATCCCTCGAACGTCATCGGCGAAAACGTCGCCGGGATTTTCGGCGACGACCATGGCGCCCGCAGCCATTCGCTCGACCGCATGGTGTTCGAAACCGGCAAGCCGCTGCCGAGCTATGAAGAAGAAATCGTCGACCGCCATGGCGAGGCGCATGTCTTCGTGACGACGAAATCGCCGCTCAAGGACGCCAGCGAGGTTGTCGCCGGCGTGCTGACCTCGTCGCTCGACATCACGGCCCGCAAGCGCACTGAAGGTCACCTGCGCCATCTCGCGCACCACGATCCGCTCACCGATCTGCCGAACCGCACGCTGCTGCGCGAGCGCATGCGCCGCCTGATCGCGCGGGCGCGTCGCGGCGACCAGCCGTTCGCGCTGCATCTTCTCGATCTCGATGGCTTCAAGGCGGTCAACGATCTGCTCGGCCATTCCACGGGCGACCGCTTCATCAAGACGGTGGGCGAGCGGCTGCGCAACGCGATCCGTCCCGACGACACGCTGGCCCGTCTCGGCGGCGACGAATTCGCGATCCTGCAGTCGCAGGTCAACTCCACCGAAGACATCGAGGAATTCGCGCGCCGTATCCTCGAGACGGTTTCCGAAACCTCGGACTTCGAGGATTCCGGCCTTCGCACCACGGCGAGCATCGGCATCGCGATCCATCCCGACGATGGCCTCGACGGCGAGGATCTGCTGAAGAACGCCGACTTGGCCATGTATCGCGCGAAAGCCGAGCAGGGGAACCACTTCTGCTTCTACGCCGCGGACATGCAGGCCCGCGCGCGCAACGAGGCGCTGCTCGATGGCGAACTGCGCCGCGCGTCCGAGAACAACGAATTCGTGCTCTACTACCAGCCGCAGGTCGACCTCGCGAGCGGCGAGATCGTCGGCGCCGAGGCGTTGCTGCGCTGGAATCGCCCGGGCGTCGGCATTGTCGGTCCCGGCGTCTTCCTGCCGCGCGCGGAAGAGAACGGCCTCATCGTTCCGATCAACGAATGGGTGCTGCGCGAGGCCTGCCGCGAGGCGAAGAGCTGGCAGCGCATGGGGCTCCGGCCAGTGCGCGTCGGCGTCAACCTGTCGCCGGTCCAGTTCCGCAAGCGCCGCATGCCTCTGCTGATCGCGCAGATCCTCGGCGAGACGGGGCTCGACCCCAACCGGCTCGATCTCGAACTGACGGAGAGCATCGTCGTCGGCGATTTCGACGCTGTCGCGCAGGATCTTCAGCAATTGCTCGATCTCGGCGTGCACATCTCGATCGACGATTTCGGCACCGGCTATTCGTCGCTCAGCTACGTCAAGAAATTCCCGGTCGATCGCCTCAAGATCGACCAGAGCTTCGTGCGCAATCTCACCACCGACGGCAACGACGCCGCGATCATTCGCGCCATCGTGACGCTCGGTCACAGCCTCAACCTCAGCGTCGTGGCCGAGGGTGTAGAGACCGCCGAACAGCTCGCGCGTCTTCGCGCCGAAGGCTGCGACGAAGTGCAGGGCTATTATTTCGGACGCCCGATGCCGGCTGCGGATTTCATCGCGATGCTGCGGCAGGATCCGCCGCTCGCCGCCACGGCCTGAGCCATGTCAGGCACGTCCCGTCACGGCAAGCGCTCTCGCCTGTCGCGCCTCATCGCCATGCTTGAAGCACGGCCCGACTCCGAACACGAGCTGACGCTGAGCCGGCTCGCGCTCAGCCTCATCGCATTCTTGTGCCTGTTTGCCGGATATCTGCGCGGCGGCGCCGGACAGCAGTCGCTGCTGGAAGAGATCGGTCTCTACTTCCTGCTGTTCACCGGCGTCACCATCGCGCTGTTTGCGCATCTGTGCTGGAGGCCCGGCGTTTCTGTGATGCGGCGCCTGATCGGCATTCCGCTCGACATCGGCGGCGTCGCCTATCTCATGCACCGCGGTGACGAACTCACCGCCTTCACCTATCCGATCTTTCTCTGGGCCATCTTCGGCAACGGCTTCCGGTTTGGCGTCAACTACCTGTTCGTCGCCGCGGGCGTCGGCTTCGCGTGTTTTCTTGCCGTCATCACGACGACGCCGTTCTGGAGCGAAAACCGCGAATTGAGCGGCGGCCTGCTCGCCGGCATCGTCATCCTGCCGATCTATGTCTCGATCCTGATCCGCCGTCTGTCGGAAGCCAAGCGCCAGGCCGAGGCGGCGAGCCGCGCCAAGAGCCTCTTCCTCGCCTCGATCAGCCACGAATTGCGGACGCCGCTCAACGCGGTCATCGGCCTCAGCGACATGCTCGTCGGCGGCGGGCTCGACCGCAAGCAGTCGGACATGGCGCGCACGATTGGCCGCTCGGGCCGCTCGCTCCTGTCGCTGATCAACTCGCTGCTCGACGTGTCGCGCATGGAGCTCGGCAAGAAGCCGCAGATGGGCGCCTTCGACCTGCATGCGCTGCTGCGCGACATTCGCAGCATGTTGTCCGTTCAGGCGACCGGGAAGGGCATCCGGCTCGCCCTGCACATCGATCCCGCTTTGCCGCGCCAGATCGTCGGCAGCACGCGGCACTTCGAAGAAGTGCTCATCAACCTCGCCGGCAACGCCGTCAAATTCACCTCGCATGGCTACGTGCTGATCGAGGCGAAACTCGTCGGCTCCGAATTGCAGGGCGCGCATCGCATGCGCTTCGAGGTCACCGACACCGGCATCGGCATCGCGCCCGAGGCGCAGGCGGTCATTTTCGAGAGCTTCACGCAGGCCGACGAAACCATCATCGACCGCTTCGGCGGCACCGGCCTTGGCCTGTCGATCGCGCGCCAGCTCGTCGAGGCGCACGGCGGCGAGATCGGCGTCATCAGCGAAGTCGGCAAGGGCTCGACTTTCTGGTTCGAGATGGAGGCCGGCATCGGCGAGGTTCGCGCCGACCAGGACGCGTCGGATTACGACGCGCAGATCTTCACGCTCGATCCCGCGATGGTCGCCAAGGTGCAGGCGTCAGGCTGTGCGACGCAGGGCGTCCACACACTTGAAGCGCTCTTCGACATGTTGCGGCAGGAGCCGACCACGCCGCAAATCGTGTTGATCGACGAGCGCATGATCGAAGCCGATCGCCGCAACGTTCTTTCGGCGCTCGATCATGCAGAGGCTTCGCCGGCGCGCACGTGCCTGCTGGTCAGCGCCGATCCTGGCCGGGTCGAGCGCGACGTGCGCCGCCGCTTCCACAGCATCCTGCCGGCGCAGCTCGACGCAGCGGCGCTGCGGCACATGTTGCATCTCGCGGCTGCGGGCGAGTGCGAGCCCGATGCACCTCTCGTGATCGCGCCGGTGTCGCGTCCACTCGATATTCTCGTCGCCGAGGACAATCGCACGAACCAGATGGTCATCGCCCAGATCCTGGCGCGGGGCGGCCATCGCACCACCATGGTGGACAATGGCGACAAGGCGGTCGACGCCTTGCTGCAGGACACGTTCGACCTCGTGCTGATGGACATCAACATGCCCGTGATGAACGGGCTCGACGCCTCGAAATTCTATCAGTTCGCCATGCTCGGCCAGAAGGCGACGCCGATCATCGCGCTGACCGCCGATGCGACGCCCGAAACCGCCGCAAAATGCCGTGAAGCCGGGATGGCCGATTGCCTGAACAAGCCGATCGAGGCGAATGCGCTGCTGTCTGTCGTGGCGAAATACGCCGCCATGTCGGAGCCGCGCGACGTTCCTGCGCCCGCGCAAGAAGCGCCGCCGACTGCGCCCGCCGCGCTGGCGGCGATGCCGGCGGCTGCCTCGATCGTGGAAGATCCGGTCGAGACCGGTCCGCTCGATCCCCGCGCGCTGCGTGATCTTGAAACGCTGGGCGGCGCGGATTTCGTCACCGAGATCGTCACCCAATTCGTCGCCGATGCTGCGGGCGTGCTGCAGCGGCTGGCCGAGTCCGTCGCCGAGCAGGATGTCGACGGCTTCCGCGATCATGCGCATGCCCTGCGCTCCTGCGCCGCCAATGTCGGCGCGCAGGCGGTCTACAAGATGTGCCTCGACCTGCGCGCCATCGAGGCGCACGAGCTGGCCGCCGATGGCGAGCGGCACGTGCGCGAACTCGAGACACGCTTCGAGCAGGCGCGCGCGGCTCTCGCCGACCACGTCGCCTGAATCAGCTCTTTTCGAGCCGGCGGCGCTGCGCGATGGCGAGCCGCTCCATCTTGCGCAGGTCGCCGTCCTCCAGCTGCATGGCGGTGTCGACCCAGATCTCGGTGATCTTCTGCAACTCCGCAAAGGTCACCGGGGCGACGCAGCGCTTGGCGCGGCTGAGCGCATGATGCAGGCGGTACTTCGCCGCGCCGCCGCCCATCAGCTTGCGCACCTCCGCCTCGCCCTGTCCGTCCTCGGCCAGCACGTCGACGACGCCCATTTCGTAGAGCTCGGTCGCGGTGTAGATCTTGCCGCTCAGGATCATGCGCTCGGCCTTCGCCATGCCGATCTTGCGGGCGAGCAGGCTGAAGGCGCCCATGCCCGGGAACAGGTTGAACAGAACCTCGGGCAGGCCCATGCGGGCCTTTTTCTCCGCCACCACGATCTGGAACGACAGCGCGCCTTCGAACCCACCGCCGAGCGCATCGCCCTGCACGAGACCGATGGTGACGACCGGGGTCTCGAAGCCGACCGCCATGTTGAACGACACGTCGCAACAATCGATGGCGTAGGCCATCAGCCGGTCGCGATTTTTCGTGCGGATCGAGTCGACGAAATAGCCGAGGTCGCCGCCCAGATTGTAGATGCCGCGCAGGCGCGAGGCGCCGACGAAATAGCGCAGGCCGCCGCCGGGCGGCTGGCCGCCCATGTGGTTGGCGATCGCCCGCCGCAGCGAGATCAGCTCACCCAGCATGGAGGGCGTAAAGCTCGGTGGCCCGTTCGGCCGCATGAAGCACCACAGCGCAGCCGTTGACCCGTCGAGCTCGATGTCGAGCTCGCGGTATCCGCCCGGTGGGAAGTGCAACCCGCAAACGTCCTGCGTCTCCGGCGCAACTGGCCGATAGACGCGATCCCGTGAAATTGCTGGATTGAATAAAGAGACAGAACTGCCAACGACCGGGGCAGGCCCAGGTCCAGCCCCGAGGGGCAAATCGAAATACGCCATTCCCACTCTCCCGCCGCCGCGAGTTGCGCATCTGCGCAGGAGTTAAGGTAAATGGATTTTAATGATTGTGTACCATTAAGTTACAAAAGGTTACGTAATGGTTAATTCGACTGTACCTGCCGCTGCGTCAGATTTCGAATAGCCTCGGAGTTGAAGAAGCACACCAAAGACTTGGCTCCGATCTATCGCCCATTATAGGCAACTAGACCCGAATCAGGCGTCACGGATCCTCGTGGGTTTCCCGCAGTGGCTTTTCTTCCATGCGCGCCAGGAAGACCAGCGACAGGGCGAGCGACCCTCCTGCAATAAGGAACAGCAGGTCGAACCCGCGCGACAGGCCGGCGACATTCTGGTTGGCGGCCCGCAGCAGCAGATCATGCGCGGCGCCGCGCGGCGCGCCCGACAGGCCGATCAGGATGGTGCCGAATGCCGCCACCGCGAAGGCGCTGCCGAGCTGCCGGAGGAAGTTGAGCAGGGCCATCGTGGTGCCCATCTCATGGCGCGGGACGGCGTTCTGCAGGGCCGTGGTGGTCACCGGCAGCATGGTGCCCAGACCCATCGAAAGCGCCGCGAGCAGCGCTTCCACGACCAGGAAGGGCAGGCTGCGGGCGAACAGCCACAGCAGCAGGGTCGCGGCGATGGCGATCGCCAGACCGATCATCGGCGGGCGCTTGTAGCTGCCGGCCCGCGCCATCAGCCGACCGGTGATCATGGCGCCGAGCGTCGTTCCGACCACCAGCGGCACCAGCGCGAGGCCGGCATGGTCGGCGCTGAAGCCGAGCACCACCTCGAAATAGATCGGCAGGTAGACGATCAGCCCGATCAGCACGCTCATGGCGAAACAGACAGAAATCACGCCGTTGAAGACGATGCCGTTCGACAGCACCGAGATCGGGATCAGCGGCTCGCGCGCAGTCCGCAGGCGCACGACGAGCCCCGCCACCAGCACGACAGACAGGACGCCGAGCGCGAGGATGATGGGCGAGGTCCAGTCGTAACGCACGCCGCCCCAGTTGAGCGCCAGCATGGTGGTGACCGACATGCCGACCAGCAGCGCCGCGCCGATCAGGTCGAGCTCGTGCGGGCGCTCGTGCCGCGGCAGCCGCTTCAGCTTCGAGTTCGTCATAAAGTACGCGAGAGCGCCGAGCGGCAGGTTGATCCAGAAGATCATCGACCAATGCGTATATTCAGCGAAGAAGCCGCCGATGATCGGTCCGCCGAGGCCTGCCGCCAGCCAGGTTGTCTGGATGTAGGCCTGGTATTTCGGGCGCTGCTTGGGCGGGATGATGTCGCCCACAATGGTCTGCGTCAGCGCGATCAATCCGCCGCCGCCCAGTCCCTGGAAGCCGCGCGCCAGCGCGAGCGCGAGCATGGTCGGCGCCAGCGCGCAGGCGACCGAGCCGAGAATGAACAGACCAATCGACAGGAGAAGCATGGGCCGGCGGCCGTGAATGTCGGCGAGCTTGCCGTAGAGCGGCGTCACCGCGGTCGAAACCAGCAGATAGGCGGTGACGACCCAGGGCAGCGTCTCGACGTCGCCGAGCGTCCGGCCGAGCGTCGGCATGGCAGGCGCCACGATGGTCTGGTCGAGCGCACCCATGAACTGGGCGACCATCAGTCCGCTCATGATGGAAATGATTTCGCGGCGGCTCAGCGTGTCTGAGCTCGCCGTTTCGGAAACGGACATGGCGTTCCTGACGCGGGGGGAATGTCCCTGTTTTTATGGGACTTGAAGCGCGCCGGTCAATGGAGCGGCGCCCAGCGCCGATGCGAGAAGTTTGTGCAGGCCGGCGATCGCGGGTCCACCCGTCAAGGCGCGCGCCCGGCGCAGCCCGGCCGCAGCCGTGCGGCGGCGATAGTCGTCATCCTCCAGCATGCGACGCAAGGCCGCGGCGAGCGCCGTTTCGGAGCCTGCTTCGACGAAATGCGCCGCGCCTTGCCAGAATTCGCGATTGGCGCGCGTGTCCGGCAGGATCAACGCACAGCCCGTGCAGGCCGCGCGCCAGACCAGGCGCTCGAAGCTCGTGCCGGTGGCGACGCTGTAAAACGCCGTCGCGCGCAGCAGCAGCGCCTCGGCGGCGGCGACGCCCATGGGCTCCAGCCCGTGGGCGTTTTCAAGACAGATCCCGCGCACGGACTCGCCGTCCGCAACTGACAGCTTCGTGTCGAACAGAAGCGTCTGCCCACAGATCTGCCCGGCGGCGCGATCGAGACGCTGCAGGTCGATCGGGTCGGCGATGGCCGCGCCAGCGACGATGAAAGCGGCGTCGTTGGCGCGTCGCTCGTGAAACTCGGACTTGCGGAACACAGGGGGCAGGACAGACGGTGGCAGCGTCAGGCCGTGCGCCGCAACCAGTTCCGACGCGAAGGCGCGCGTGGGCGCGACGACGCGATCAGCGGCGTGCAGGCCCAGTCGCTCGAGAGCGCTCGCGGCTTGCACGTCGCCCGGCGCAAGCCTCGACGCCTGGTGGGGATGCTGCCGTCGCCAGTCCGCAATGCGCGACGCATCGCAGAACACCACGGTGGGCCGCGGATCGCGCCGCGCGGCTGCAAGCGCGGGGTCGTGCAGCAGGATGAGATCGGCGCGCACGCCGTCGGCCACGGTCTGCAACTCCCGCACGCATGCGGCGGCATCGGTCTGCGGACGGGTCACCGGGCCACCGTTCCACGCGCTGACGCCTGGGATGCGGGACAGCAAGCGCAGGTCGTCGGGCGTGAAAGCCTCGCCGACCGCTGCAAGAACGACGTCGAGGTCCAGCGCGGCGAGGTGCCCGGCGAAGGCCAGCGCATCTTCAAAAGCCATCTCATCGGCAAGCGGGCGCGCTTGGCCCGGCGCGGCCTCGCGCGCGACGGTCATCAGAAAGCGCCGTCCGGCAAGTGGCGAGAGTGGGCCGGGCGCTCCGGTCAGCATCGGGAGCAGGCTGTTGGCGGAGGGCGGCCGCGACGGGGCCGGTTTGGCGGGCGGCGCCTGATTCGGCGTCGGGAAAATGTCCGCTTCGATGCGACGGTTCATCCCTTCGGCCATGTTCCCCCCTGGAGAGCGACTTATTGATCCAGCGGCACAACTCCGCTTGCAGTTGCGAGTTGCTGCCCGGAAGCGGACGGATTTGTGGCAGGCGGAAAGCCTTGTCGTTTTATCGGCTACGCTTCATATGAGAACGGGCCCGTCCTGCGGTGGCCCAAAAATTCACGAGACCAGATTCGTCTGGCGCAATGCTCGAGGAGTTCGCATGCAGTTGAAAATTTCCATGGTGGCCGCCGCCGCTTTCGCCGCCCTCGGGTTTGCCGGACAGGCGATGGCGCAGGACGTCGAAGCTGGCGAGAAGAGCTTCACGAAGTGCCGCGCCTGTCATCAGGTGGGCGAGACCGCCAAGAACAGCGTCGGCCCCAACCTCAACGGTCTGATCGGCCGCCACTCCGGCACGATCGAGGGATATAATTATTCCGAGGCCAACAAGAATTCGGGCCTGACCTGGGATGAAGCCACCTTCAAGGACTACATCAAGAACCCGCGCGCGAAAGTGCCCGGCACCAAGATGGTCTTCGCCGGCATCCAGAACGAAACCGAAATCGACAACCTGACGGCTTATCTCAAGCAGTTCGGCGCCGACGGTAAGAAGAAGTAATCGGGAGCGCGCGAATGTCCGATCTGGTCTTGTCCGATGACGAAATTCGCGCGCGCCTCACGCAATCGCTGCCGCACTGGCGATTGGCGCAAGGCGCCATCGAACGTGTCTACAAAACGGCGGGCTGGAAGGGCTCGCTGATGGTCGTCAACACCATTGGCCACCTCGCCGAAGCAGCGTGGCATCACCCCGAGCTTCTGGTCGCCTATCCCTCCGTCACAGTGCGGCTGAACACGCATGACGCAGGCGGCGTGACCGAAAAGGACTTCGCGCTCGCGGCGAAGATCGAAGAGGTCGTGATGTGGCGACCGGCGCGTGACGGCGTGCTGGACGGCACGCCGGACGAGCCGGCCTACGCCTACATCAAATACGATTAGCCGTTACGCCACAGCGTTCTTTGGCGCCTCAGGTTCGGTGACGGTCTTGCGTTTGGCTGCATCGAGGCAAACTTCCAGAGCTTTCGGCAGCGACGTCGTGCAGACATCCGTGCCGGTGCTGGCGCAGAGTTCGGGCGCACGCTCCTGCGTCTCCTTCGGCATCCAGAAGCAACCCACGAGACGCGCGTTCGGCAACCGGCGGCGGATGCGCCGCACCGCATAGCGCAGATGCGCGCCCGCGAGATCGGCATCGAAGGCCGACAGACACACGAGCGCGACGCCTTGAGCGGGCAGGCGTGTGATGCGGCCCGGCGCGAGCGTGTCGGCGCTGGCGACCTGTGCGCCGACGCCATGCTTGCGCAGCATCTGCGCCAGCACCGTCGCCGCCGCTTCGTCGAGCGGGCTGCGCGCCGAGATACAAAGCACGGCGGTCTCGCTCGAAAACTCTTCCGCGAGCTGCTCAGGCGTCAGGACCGGCAGCTCCGGCGCAAGCGACAGGACGGGCGAGGGCGCATCGGCGTCGCGCGACTCCGCTTCCGGATTTGTGGGTTCGAGATCGGCGTCGTCGAGATCGTCGATCACTTCGCCGATCGTGTCGCGAATGCCGGCTTGATGCGAGTTGTCGAGCAGGCCTCGGCGCAGGTCCGCCTGGCCCATCATCAGGCTCGGCAGCGCGATGTCGTCGTAGAAATCGACCAGACGGCCGGTGCGCAGGAAGTCGGTCGCCTGATCGGCGGCTTCCGACGGATCGCCCGCCAGCATGCGCTGGTAGAAACTTTCCGATGGCGACAGCGCTGGCGCGTCGCTCAGCACGATGTCGAGGAAGGTCAGTCGTTCGACATGGCGCCCCATCACCACCAGACAAACCGTCAGCGGCGTCGACAGCAGCAGGCCGATGGGTCCCCACAGCCATGTCCAGAACGTCGCCGAGACGACGACGGCAATGGGAGAAAGGCCCGTGGAATGCCCGTAAAGCAGCGGCTCGATGACCTGTCCGACGAGCGGCTCGAGCACGAGGAACAGCGCGAGCGTCAGGAACACCATGCTCCAGCCGGGATCTACGGCGGCGGCCAGCGCAAGCGGCCCGATGCCGGACGCGATGGCGCCGATGTAGGGCACGAAGCGCAGGATGCCGGCGAGCAGGCCCCACAACATCGGGCTGGGCACGCCAATCAGCGACAAGCCAATGGCGATCACCACGCCGAATGCCGCGTTGAGCGCGGTCTGCACGAGGAAGAAGCGGCTGAGGCGCCGCGCCGCGTCGTCGAGCGCGACGGTCGTGCGATGCAAATCGCCGCCGCCGAACAGCCGGATCATGCGGTCGCGCAGATCCTCACGCTGCATCAGAATGAAGACGATGAAGATCGCGATGATGCCGACGGTCGCCAGCGGCTCCAGGACGGTCGAGGCGACGGTCTGCAGCATGTCCATCGGGCCGGGCGCCGGCTGATGCACTTCCACCGGCACGGGTTCGGGCGCCGAGTCCTGCGAGCCTGACTGCGCCTGCGTGTTGTTCTGGGCGTCGGACCTGCGGCGCGCAAACGGATTTCCGACGCCTTTCATCGCCTCGGCGATATGCGAGATGAAGCTGTTGCCGGTCGCCGCCGTGCGCATCGTCTCCATCTTTTGCGAGATGGTCACCTGATAGCGCGGGAGCTCGTTGGCGAGGTCCGACACCTGCCGCGTGATGATCGTGCCGAGTCCGAAGATGAAGCTGAACGCGATGGCGACGACGAGCAGCACCGCGAAGGTGCGCGGCAGCTTCCAGCGCCGCAATTGCAGGACGGCGGGCGCGAGAACGAAACTGAGAAGCACCGCAATGGCGATCGGCACGAAGATCTGCCGGCCGAGATACAGCGCGGCGATGATGAAAGCCGCGACCACGATGGTCGTGAGCGTATCGTCGTTGCGCTTGCCGCCGAGGCGCATTTTCGTGCGCGTCGACGACGGGGAGAGCAGGTCACTCATTGCGGGCGGGGCTCCATCGGGTCGTGTCGTTTGCAAGCTGCCGCACATCGCGCGCCGTTCGCGTGCAAACTGCCGAGGTGGGGCTAGGTTCCTTGCCTCTGGATGTCGAGGACGCTAGGAAGCCGTCAGGAGTTCGCGCGCCATGGATCAACGCAGGCCCGATGAAGCGCCGACGGCGCGCCTTGGCGCGCTCGCGACCTTGCCGGTGTTCTTCCGGCTTTCCGGCAAGCCCGTGCTGCTGGCCGGCGGCGGCGACGGCGCGGCCTGGAAGGCGGAGCTTCTGGCCGCCACCGGCGCGCAGGTGCGCGTGTTCGCAGCCGAGCCGGGCGCGAAGATGCGGCAGGCGGCGACCGACCTCGACAACATCGATCTTGTTTCCCGCGCCTGGACGCCGGCCGATTTCGCCGGCTGCGCACTGGCTGTGGGCGATGTCGAAAGCGACGATGAAGGCCGCCTGTTTCGCGACGCCGCGCGCGCGGCGGGCGTGCCGGTCAACGTCGTCGATCGTCCGGCGCTGTGCGATTTCCAGTTCGGCAGCATCGTCGAGCGTTCGCCCGTGGTGATCGGCATTTCGACCGATGGCGCGGCGCCGGTCTTCGGTCAGGAGATCCGCGCCCGCATCGAGGCGGTGCTGCCGCAGGGCCTGCGGGCGTGGGCGGCGGCGGCCAAGGCCTGGCGGCCTGCGGTCATGGCGCGCAACCTCGATTTCCGGACCCGCCGCCGCTTCTGGGAGCGTTTCACCCGCCGCGCCATGGACCAGGCCGATGCGCAACCCACCGAGGCCGATCTCGCGGCGCTGCTGGCGACCCTCGACACGGATGCTGCCGCCGGCCCGGCGCGCGGTTCGGTCGTGCTGGTTGGCGCCGGGCCGGGCGATCCCGACCTGCTCACCGTGAAGGCGGTGCGCGCCCTGCAATCGGCGGACGTCGTGCTCTACGACGACCTGGTGTCGCCACGCACCGTCAACGCCGCTCGCCGCGAGGCCACGCGAATCGCGGTCGGCAAGCGGGGTTACAAGCCGTCCTGCACGCAGGAGGACATTACGGCCCTGATCGTCTCGCTCGCACGCGAGGGCAAGCGGGTGGTGCGGCTGAAGGGCGGCGATCCGATGATCTTCGGGAGGGCCGGGGAGGAGATCGCCGGCGTCCTCGCGGCGGGCGTTCCGCTCGAGATCATCCCGGGCGTGACGGCGGCGGCCGGCGCCGCGGCGTCGCTCGGCCTGTCCCTGACCGAGCGCGAGACCGCGCGGCGCGTGCAGTTCATCACCGCCCACGCCCGCAATGGCCGCTTGCCGGACGATCTCGCCTGGGCGGCGCTGACCGATCCCCGCAGCACGACGGTCGTCTACATGGGCGTCAAGACATTGCCGGTTCTGGTGGAACGCCTGCTGGCGGAGGGTCTCGACCCGCAGACCCCGGGCATCGTGGTCGAGCGCGCCACATGGCCCGACGAGCGACGCATCACGGGACCGATCGTCGATCTGCCGGCCAGAGTCGCTTCCGCCAACCCGGCGGGCCCCTGTCTCGTGCTGATCGGCGCGGCGCTGGGCGGCGCGCCGCTGGCTCTCGACAGATTCCGGGGCTGAATCTCGAAATAGCTACAAACACTTGGCTTTTCAGCTTTGTAGAACAATGGGTCACCGGCTTTGGGGGAACCGTTAACCCTCCCGCTCCGTTACGAAGCAGGTCACAGCGAGGAGGACCGCATGGAGCAGGAGCGCAAATCTACGTCTAACCGGGGGTTCGCATCGATGGATCGCGAAAAGCAGCGAGAGATCGCGCGAAAGGGTGGGCGAAGCGTTCCCAATGAGAAACGCAGCTTCTCCCAGAACCATCAGCTGGCTTCGGAAGCGGGACGCAAGGGTGGGCATTCTTCGCATGGCAACCGCCGTGCGGCTGCTAACCCGACTGTATCCTGACGCTCTCACGTTTCTTCGACAAAAAGAAAAGCGCCGCGGAAACGCGGCGCTTTTTAACTTGCGTAAAAGGTCCAGGTCACTCGGAAGCCGGGCTCGCAGCCTTTTTGCCACCATGCGAGGCATGTCCGCCCTTGCGGCCGGCCTGCGAGGCGAGCTCGTGGTTCTGGGAGAAGCTGCGCTTCGAGGGATTCACATTCTGTCCACCCTTGCGGCCAGCTTCAGCGGCCAGGCCCGGGTTCTGCGAGAAGCTGCGCTTCTCGTTCGGCACGCTCTCACCACCCTTGCGGGCGATCTCGCGCTGGCGCTCAGGGCTCATGGCGGCAAAGCCGCGAAGGGACTTCTTCTTCTCTTCCATGGCAGGTCTCGCTGCGGTTGCGGTCAAGATTGACATGAGGGTAACGCGAAGGATCAGCTTGGGTTCCTGCCAAGACGCAGCTTTTTTTGCAAAGTTTCGGCTTTGGTCGCGTCGGCAGCCTCAAGGAACTTCCGTTTTTTTCAACCGTTGAGGTCACGTCATCTCGGCGTAGCAATGGAGGACGCCCTTGAAAAAGATTCTTTTGGCTTCGACTTTCGCCATAGCCCTGGCCGGCTGTAACTCTCCTGGCGACCGTGCGCTCGGTGGCGCGGCTCTCGGCGGCGTCGCCGGTGCGGCGATCGGCGGTGCGGCGACCGGTACGGGCGGCGGCGCTCTTGCGGGCGCGGCCATCGGTGCGGTCGGCGGGGCCGCGATCGGCGCCTCGACGGCTCCGCGCTACGACCGTTGCTACATCGACGATTACGGCCGCGAGATCTGCCGCCGCTACTGATCCGGCAGACGGACCAAAAAGAAGGGCGCCTCGATCGAGGCGCCCTTTTTCGTGGCTGCTTGCGGTTGGGGCCGGTTCAGTAGACGCCGGAATAAAGAACGATGCCGACGATCACCGCGAGAAGCAGGACGGCTCCAAGTATCATGGTCAGGCGCACACCGCCCTTGCCCTGGCGCGCATCCTGCTGGTTGAGACGGGTTTGCGGTTCGCTCATGCATGATCCTTTATTGAACTGGCCGCCACCGCGCGAACACGGCGACGGCGCACGACGCCCCTGGACGATCAGGCGTTCTGGTTGACGGTGTTGATGGCAAGCTCGCTCAGCAGCTTGTCGGTCTTCTTCTCTTCATCGAGCGTCTGCTGCAGAAGCTTGATGGAGTTCTTCATGCCGAGCTGCTTCGCCCAGGCGATCAGCGTGCCGTAGCGCGACATTTCGTAATGTTCGATCGTCTGCGCAGCGGCGAGCATGCCGGCGTCGCGGACCTGATCGTCCTCGACCTCGTCCATGACATCCTTGGCTTCGGCGATGATGCCGTCCATCGCCTCGCAGCGCACGCCGCGCGCGGCGATTTCGCATTCTTCGAAGACCTGCTCGAGACGCTCGATCTGGCCTTCGGTTTCCTCACGGTGCTTTTCGAAGGCCTGCTTCAGTTCAGGCGACGACGCCTGCTTGATCATCTTCGGAAGGCTGCGATAGATGAGCTTCTCGGCGTAGTAGATGTCCTTCAGCGTGTGGACAAAAAGATCCTGCATTGTCTTGACGGCGGCCATGAGACGCTCCTGTGTCGCTCAGGTGAAATGGGCGAGCGCCAAACGAGTCGAGCGGCGTGAAGTTCCCGCTCCACCTTAGCCGCTTTTGCGCGTGGCCTTGCGTGGCGCAGACTTTTTGGCGGCCGGCTTTTTCGCCGGCGCTTTTTTGGTGACGGCTTTCTTGGCGACAGCCTTTTTGGCGACGGCGTTCTTGGGGGCGGCTTTCTTGAGGGGCGGCTTGCCGGCTGTCGCCTTCGCCTTGCCCGCAGGCGCACTGACCGCGGGCAGAACCTGCTTCACCTTGAAGAAGTCCGCCCACGGATCGGCGCTTTCGAATTCGAGCCGCCGCGCAAGGTTGAGCAACGTGTAATGGTCGCCGCTGCGCAGATCGTCGAGCTCCTCGAAGGTCACGGGAGTCGACACCCCGCACGATGGACGCGACCGTGTGGAGTAGGCGGCGACCGCCGTCGCGCCGCGCCCGTTGCGCAAGTAATCCACATAGATGCGTCCGCGCCGCGCGGCCTTCGACATCGTCGACAGATAGGCGGCGGGATTGTCGGCGGCCATTTCCTCGGCGAGCTGCTTGCAGAACGCCTTGGCGGTGTCCCAGTCGGCTGACGGCGTCAGCGGCACGACCACGTGAAGACCCTTGCCGCCCGTGGTCTTGCAGAAAGACTTCAGTCCCTTGGCCTTCAGCCTGTCGCGCGTTTCACGCGCCGCAGCCACGAGGCTCGACCACGGCACGTCCTCGCCGGGATCGAGGTCCATGGTGAGCCGGTCCGGACGCTCGATGTCGTCCACCGTCGAACCCCACGGGTGGATCTCGAGCACGCTCGCCTGCACGAGGCCGATCAGGCCTGGCAGCGTCTCGACCGAGACCAGCGTCTCGGCATCCTGCGGATCGCGCACCTGCACGATGTCCTTCGCCATGCCGTCCCAGGCGTGCTTCTGGAAGAAACAATGCGCGATGCCCGTCGGACAGCGCACCAGCGCCAGCGCGCGACCCGCGAGATGCTTCTGCATGCGCGGCCACACCAGCGTGTAATAATCCGCAAGCGCCTCCTTGGTGACGCCGGCTTCCGGCCACAGCACGCGATCTGGATGCGTGAGACGGACGTCATCGGGCCGCTTGACTGTCTTCATCGCCGCGCCTTTCGGTTCGCCGGGCGTGTCCTCGCGCACGATCTCGCCCGGTTCCTTGTCTTCGCGCAGGCCCTTGAACGATGCCTGCCGCAGCACGCCGCCGCCGGTCCAGCCGCGGAACTCGACTTCGGCGACGCGCGTCGGCGCCACCCAGATCACGTTCTTGCGGACCTCCGCCGGAAGCTTGTCGCCCAGCGCGCTCTTCGGCGTCTTGTCAGCGGAGAGCTCGCGATAGAGCTCCCTGGCGAGATCGCTCGAAAAGCCCGTGCCGACGCGGCCCGCATAAACCAGCTTCTTGTTGTCGTAGTAGCCCAGCACCAGCGCGCCGATGCTCTTGGTCGCGGCGCTCGACGGCGTCATGCCGATGACGACGAACTCCTGCCGGTTCGAGCATTTGATCTTCAGCCAGTCGCCCACGCGTCCGCTGCGATAGGGTGCGTCGGCTCGCTTGGAGATGATGCCCTCGGCGCTGAGGCGGCAGATGTGTTTCAGCATCAGGTCGCCATTGGAGTCGAAATGCGCGCTGTAGCGCAGCACGCCGCCCTCCGGCGCGCCGGCGAGCAGCTGTTCGAGCAACGCCTTGCGGTCCACCAGTTTCAGCTTCGTGAGATCGCGTCCGTTGAGATGCAGCAGATCGAAGGCGTAGAACACCAGCCGGTCGCGCGAGCCTTCCTTCAGCGCCTTTTGAAGACCTGAGAAGTCGGCCACGCCGTTCTCGTCCTCGACGACGATCTCGCCATCGAGCAGCGCGCTGTCGACGGGCAGATCCGCGAGAGCGGCCGCGACGGGTTCGAATTTGGCGGTCCAGTCGAGGCCCTTGCGCGTGCGAAGGACGCTGCGTCCCTTGCTGACGGCGCCCTGCATGCGGTAGCCGTCGAACTTGATCTCGTGCAGCCAGCTCTTGCCCTCCGGCGCGGCTGCTTGCAGCGTCGCGAGTTCGGGCTCGATGAACTCGGGCAGGGCGGCTTTCCGCGCCTCTTTCGGGATGACGAACTCGGGTTGTTTCGCCACCTTCGCGCGGGCGCCGGTCTTGGCTTTCGCCGCGACCGACGGCTTTGTTTCGAGTGGCGCCGACGCACGCACGCGCGGGGAGGTCGCCTTGCGCGGTGGCGGCGTGGTGGCTTCCTTGTCGGAGTGCCAGACCTCGCTCTTGGTGTCGCCGCCGATCTCTTCGATCGTGCGGCCCGTTTCCACCGAGCGGTTCATCTCGTCGAGAATGTCGGGGTCGCCTTCGTGGCGCGCGGCCTCGTCGTCGCTCTTGATGAGCAGCCAGTTCTCGTGCTTTTCCTTCGGGTTCTTGCGCATGCGCACAAGGTGCCAGCGGCCCTGCAGCTTCTCGCCCTTCAGCTCGAAATCGAGGTGGCCCTTGGCCATGCCCTTGTGCGGGTCGAACTCGGGGATCCATTCGCCGCGATCCCACAGCATGACGGCGCCGCCGCCATATTCGCCTTTCGGGATCGTGCCCTCGAAGCCGCCGTATTCGATCGGGTGATCTTCGACATGCACGGCGAGCCGCTTGTCGCCGGGCACGAGGCTTGGCCCCTTGGCGACCGCCCAGCTCATCAGCACGCCATCGAGCTCCAGCCGGAAATCATAATGGAGCCGCGACGCCGCATGTTTCTGGATGACGAAGGTCAGCGTCTTGCTGGACTTGCCGGCTTTCACCGCGCCGCCGCGCGGCTCCGCCGTCACGCCGAAATTGCGCTTCTTGTGATAGGTCTGAAGCGAGCCGGGCAAGGAAGCCTCCAGTCAGTCAGCTGGCCTTGCGCTTGCGCGGCGCAGTCTTGGCCGCGCTCTTGCCGCCGCGATGGGCGGGCGGCTTGGGTGCGGGCGCAGGCGTCGCGCGCTTCGTGGCGCGCCGTGCGGTCGGGCGCGCCTTGTCGGACTTGGCGTCGCGCTCGCCTGTCTCGGCTTCGACCGACCGGCGCAGCGCATCCATCAGATTGATGACATTGCCGGGCTTCGCGGGACGCGGCGCCTCGAACGGCTGGCCGGCGCGCTTGGCGCGGATCAGCTCGACCATCGCGTCCTGATAACGATCCTTGAAGGTCGCGGGATCGAACTTGCCCTTCTTGGTGTCGATGATGTGGTTGGCGAGATCGAGCATCTCCTTGGCGACATGCGTGTCTTCGATCTCTTCGAAATAGGCGTCCTCGTTGCGCACTTCGTAGTCGTAGCGCAGCGTCGTCGCCATCAGGCCCTTGCCGCGCGGCTCGATCATCAGGATGCGCTCGCGGCGAAACAGCACGACGCGGGCGAGGCCCACGACGTTGCGCTTCTTCATCGCCTCCCGGATCACCGCGAAGGCTTCCTCGCCGACCTTGTCGTCGGGCGCGATGTAATAATGCGAGTCGAAGAACACCTCATCGACCTCGCTGCGGGGCGCGAACTGTTCGATGTCGATCGTGTGCGTGCTCTCGAGCGCGACTTCCTCGAGCTCCTCGTCGGTCACCGGCACGTATTCGCCCTTGGCGATCTCGTAGCCGCGCATGCGGTCGGCGGTTTCGACCAGCTCGCCGGTGACGCTGTCGACATATTGTTGCTTCAGGCGGTTGTGGGTCTCGCCGTTGATCAGATGCAGCGACACACGTTCGCTGGAGCTGGCCGCCGGGTACAGAGCCACGGGGCACGAAACGAGCGAGAGCTTGAGGTATCCCTTCCAATTCGCCCGAGGCGCCATGTCGAATACTCCTGAACGCGAGAACACACACCAAAACGCCCGCAACGCTGCGGACGCTAATGCAATGCTGGAGTCTGTGAGCAGTTCCGGGGCGAGTCGTCCTTCTCCCGCACTGGCGGGAGAAGGTGTCGCGTGAAACGCGACGGATGAGGGCGTTTCAAACGGTGAGAGCTTCACTGATGCGGGCGCCCTCAGCCGTCGTGCTTCGCATGCCACCCTCTCCCGCGAGCCGCGGGAGAGGGGACGCGCACGATGGAGTCTTCTAGAACGTCCAGTAGGGCTGCGCGCCGTAAAAATCATAGACGCGCTTGCCGCCGCCTTCCTGAGACCAGTCATAGTCGGTGCCGGCCTTGTAGCTCGGCGCGCCCTGGAGCAGGTCGTCGGAGATGTCGAGTTCGTAGGCGTCGAGGGCGACGTTATAGGTCAGCTTGTTCCACGGCACGGGGTAGTAGTCCTCGCCCATGCCAAGGAAGCCGCCGAAACTCATCACCGCAAAGGCGACCTTGCCTGAGCGCTTGTCGATCATGATGCGCTCGATCTCGCCGATCTTGTCGCCGTTCGGGCGACGGACCGATGTGCCTTCCACCTTGTCGGAGCCGATCAGCGTATGGGTTTCGCGCTGGGAGGTCGTCGTCTGCATCTCATCCTCCTTGATGACGTAGAGGCCGTGAAACGTGCCGTCCCAGCGCGCGGTTCCGTGATCGGGCCGGCGTCGCGCCCCCGGAACCATTATCAAAAAAACGGCGTTCCGATTCTGCAAAGGCGGATGTTCGACCCCCTCCCGAACCTGCTCGAGCATGTCAAACCCGCAACGGCTGCCCCTGCCGTTGCGGGTTTTTTCGTTTGCGCAAAAGCGTGACATTGCGCGTGACCACATTTGGAACATTCTTCTTTCACAATGCGTTGACCGACGAAGCGAACGGCAAAGCTGGCTGTCGCTCGCATATCGCCCGCGGAGGGCGAGAGGCCAAAGGAGAACGCGCATGTCACTCGGCACAATTCTGCTCATCATCCTCATTCTTCTGCTCGTCGGCGCGATTCCGTCCTGGGGTCACAGCCGCAGCTGGGGTTATGGACCGTCGGGCATTCTCGGCGTGGTGCTGGTCATCGTCATCGTGCTTGTGTTGACTGGCCGCCTGTAAAGCGAAACGCCGGTCTGGAACGAGAAAAGCCCCGGAAAACCGGGGCTTTTCTTTATTCAAACGATGGCGGAAGCGTCAGGAGACGGCTTCGCTCCGGCCCGGCGCGGCGCGGCGCGAGCGGCGGTCGAAGAACAGCGCCTGGCTGATCACGGCCTTCAGCGAGTCGACGCCGAACGGCTTGGTGATGAGGAAGGCGGGCTCCGGCGGCTGGCCGGTGAGGAAACGCTCCGGATAAGCGGTGATGAAGATCACCGGCACTTCCATCGCACCGAGAATCTGGTTCACGGCCTCGAGGCCCGACGAGCCGTCGGCGAGCTGGATGTCAGCCAGGATCAGACCCGGCGTTTTTCCTTCGATCGTCTTCACGGCCTCCTTGTGGGTGCGGGCGATGCCGACCACATGATGACCGAGTTCCTCGACCAGCGTCTGCAGGTCGAGCGCGATGAAGGGTTCGTCTTCGATGATCAGCACGTCCGTGCGGATCTGGTCGGCGATCTCCTTGCCGGCGGCGTCGATGAGCGACGCGGCCTCGCCGGGCGAGCAATCGAGCGCGCGGGCGACTTCCGACGTTTCGAAGCCCTCGAGCGAGGACAGCAGGAAGGCGATGCGGGGACGCAGCGAGATGGCGTCGAGGTTGCGACGGGCGCCTTCCTCGTCCGGAAGACCGGAATCATGCTCGGTCTGCGCATTGACCGGCATCGAGCCCCAGACTTTCAGGAAGACGCGATAAAGAGCCGTGCGAACGTCTGCATTGGGTTGGAACGCGGAGGGGTCCGTGACGATTGCTTCAAGAGTAGCAAGAACATACGCGTCCCCTCCGGCCTGGCTCCCAGACAACGCGCGGGCGAACCGACGCAAGTAAGGGATGTGCGAGGAGATCGCTTGTGAAACCGACATGCTTGGCGCCCCTAAATGATAAACCGCAGAGCTTCGGTCTATTAACCCCGAAACCGCGCATTGGTTCCAGTCGTCTCTGGAACCAATGTCAACATAAGAGCGTTGAAGCCTAGATCGCCGAAGAGTTAGATGGGGCTCGGCGATCGATACAGGCCGGACCTAGTCCGGCGCTGGAGGGGTATTGAATGGACGATAAAACCGGAACGAGGAAGAAGCCGAGCGCGATATCCGCCCGGCCGGCTGTTCGGCCGGTGGGTGGACGCGGCGTGACTGCTTCCGTAGCGGCGCCGCAAGCGCATGGCCACTCTGTTGGCGAGATGCAGCCGCGAGCTGAAAACATGCAGGTCATCGAAGGCGGCGGAGCCCAGCAGGGGCCGAACGTGAAAAGCTACATCGAGCGGCAGTTGAAGTCCGTCTACGACGACGTTCTCAACCAGGCCATTCCCGATCGTTTTCTCGATCTTCTCAACGCGCTCGACGGCCCTGCGGCCGGCAGTGCGAAAAACGCCGCTGCGGCTGGCGCCAAGAAAGAGGAAACCGAGTGACACAAGCAACCGGAATCCTGCAGGCAAGCCCCCAGTTGAAGTCGGATTTGCTCGGCGCAATTCCGAACCTGCGCGCGTTCGCGGTTTCGCTTTGCGGCAATCCTGACCGCGCCGATGACCTTGTTCAGGAAACGCTGGTGAAGGCGTGGAGCAACCTCGGCTCGTTCGTCGAGGGCACCAACATGCCCGCATGGCTCTTCACCATCCTGCGCAACATCTACTATTCCGAATATCGCAAGCGTCGGCGCGAAGTCGCCGACAGCGAAGGCGCGATCGCCGCTCGTCTCGCGACGGCGCCGGCGCAGAACGGCCACATGGACTTCCTCGATTTCCGCGAGGCCTTGCAGAAGTTGCCGGCCGACCAGCGCGAAGCGCTGGTGCTGATCGGCGCCTCCGGCATGTCCTACGAGGAAGCCGCGGGCATCTGCAATTGCGCCGTCGGCACGATGAAGAGCCGCGTGAACCGTGCGCGCAATCGTCTGATCGAACTCCTGTCGATCGGCTCCAGTTCGGATTTTGCATCCGACGCCAATTGGCAGACGGGCCTCGATACGCTCATCATGGGCCATCGCTTCTCGCGAACCGGCAGCGATTGAGCGCAACCAGCATCGCCTCCGCCGGATTGCGCATCAGTAATCCGGTGGAGTAATCAAAATGCCTGACGTGCCGAACGACATCCGCGTCGAGACCGACAGCTTCGGTCCGATCGACGTGCCCGCCGCCCGCTATTGGGGCGCGCAAACTCAACGCTCCCTCCAGAATTTTCGCATCGGCGGCCAGCGCATGCCGGCGCCGCTCATTCGCGCGCTCGGCCTGCAGAAGCGCGTCGCCGCGGAAGTGAACCGCGATCTCGGCGTGCTCGACCAGCAACGTGCGGATGCGATCATCGCCGCTGCGCAGGAAGTGGCTGACGGCGTGCACGACGGCGAGTTTCCGCTGGTGGTCTGGCAGACCGGCTCGGGCACGCAGACCAACATGAACGCCAACGAGGTGATCGCCAATCGCGCCAACGAACTGCTCGGCGCAGCGCGCGGCACGAAATCGCCCGTGCATCCCAACGATCACGTCAATCAGGGCCAGTCGTCGAACGATTCCTTTCCGACCGTCATCCATGTCGCCGCCGCGCGCGAGATCGCGGCGCATCTGCTGCCCGCGCTCGACGGGCTCGGCGTCGCGCTGGCCAACAAGGCGCAGGATTTCGCCGATATCATCAAGATCGGCCGCACGCATCTGCAGGACGCGACGCCCGTCACCTTGGGCCAGGAGTTTTCCGCCTACGCCGCGCAATGCGCCTTCGCGTCGGCGCGCATTCGCGCGGTGCTGCCTGACCTCTATCCGCTCGCGCAGGGCGGCACGGCGGTCGGCACGGGGCTGAACGCCAAGCAGGGGTTCGCCGAAGCCTTTGCGGTCCGCATGGCGGAAGCGACCGGGCTGCCGTTCACGACGGCGATCAACAAGTTCGAGGCGCTGGCGTCCCATGACGCGCTGGTCAATGTTCACGGCGCGCTGAACGCAGCCGCCACCGGGCTGTTCAAGATCGCCAACGATCTGCGTCTGCTCGGCAGCGGTCCGCGTTCGGGGCTTGGCGAAATCTCGTTGCCCGAGAACGAGCCGGGTTCGTCGATCATGCCCGGCAAGGTGAACCCGACGCAGGCCGAAGCCATGACGATGGTCTGCGCCCGCGTGTTCGGCAACCAGACCACGATGAGCGTCGCCGGTTCGCAGGGACATTTCGAGCTCAACGTGTTCAAGCCGGTGCTGGCTTTCGCGCTGCTGGAGAGCATTTCGTTGCTCGCCGACGCGTGTCAGTCGTTCCGCGTGAACTGTGTCGAGGGCGTCGAGGCCAATCGCGAGCGCATCGCCGATCTGCTGTCGCGCTCGCTGATGCTGGTGACGGCGCTCGCGCCGAAGATCGGCTACGACAAGGCCGCCAAGGTCGCCAAGACCGCGCACGAGAACGGCACGACGCTGCGCGAGGAGGCGGTCGCGCTGGGCTATGTGACGGCGGAGGAATTCGACGCCGTGGTGCGACCCGAATCCATGCTCGCGCCCGACGCCTAGGGCGCCCGTCATTGCTGTGCAGCGATATCAATTCGCAGATCGAAATCGCTCGCGCAACGCATGCCTTAACCCTCCCCCTTGTCGGGGGGCGACTCGCCGAAGGCGAGCGGGGTGGGGGTCGACGCATATTCGGAGAATCCAGGAAGGGGTTGCAGGCGTTCGCTAGGCGCCTCACGACCCCCACCCCGCTCGGGCTTTCGCCCGAGTCGCCCTCCCCACAAGGGGGAGGGGATTCCACGCGTCCCTTGCGAGCAGATCCGGTCGGCGGAAATGTTGAACGTGGACAGCAATGTAAACGCCGTCAGGGCGCCGGCGGATCGCGGCGGATGCAGGCCTTGGTGATGTCGTCGAACGTCTTGCGCTGCTCTGTCGAGAGACGGTTCTGCGCAACCGCGCCGCCGATGCCCTTCGCCTGCGCATCCGTCGCGATGCAGCCGCAGGCTCGCGTGCAGAGTCCTGCCAGACCGCCTGACGTCATGCATTGCTTCTCGCACTCGAGTCGGAAGGTATCGATGCTCGCAGCGAAAGGCGGTTGCACGATTGTCGAGGCGATGAAGACGAGCGCCAGGAAGATCGGCTGGTGCACAAGATAGAGCAGCAGCGAATGCTGGCCGCCGAGCACGAGCGCACGGCCAGCCACGCCACGCGGGCGCCATGCGTCGACCGCGGCGGGCAGGCCGCGCGCGAGCACGGCGCGTCCCGCGAGCACCCCGATCAGCATCACGCCGAACCACGGCAGCAGCGGACGCCAGTCGTTGGTGAGCGGGATTTTCGATCCGAGCCCGAGCCACAGCAACGCATCGCTGTTGAAGATCGCAGGCGCATCGACGAGCGGCAGCGCGAGGGCGGCGACAGCGATCACGGCGACGAGCCACGTCGGCGCCCGGAGCAAGGGCAGCGACAGCAGGCCCGCGACGGCGATGAGATGCAGGATGCCGAAGAAAATGTAGGCGTCCGGGAAGGCGAACCAGGTCGCGACTGTCACGCCCGCCGCGGCGAGCGCGATCTTCCCGATCCGCCGCAGCGCCCGTGGCCAGTCGATCCCGCGCCGCGCCGCAAGCGTGAGCCCCAGTCCGGCAAGGCCGATGAAGGACACCGCAATGACATGGCCGTAGCCCATGAATCGCGGGTCGGTCACGAGCGTCTGCGGCGCGAGGCCGAAGGCGGTCAGATCCCAGCCGAGATGGAACGTGAACATCGCGACGAGCGCGACCCCGCGCGCCGCATCGATCGCGGGCCAGCGCGGAGCCTTGGTCAGCGAGCCGTCAGCCACACTCATGCGTCAGGGCGCAGGCTTGTCGCTGAAACGGCCGAACACCATGTCGGGCGCGCTCTTGTTGTGCAGCGAGGGAATGACGCGGCCGGCCCAGATCTCGGTGATCGCGCCGCCCTTGTAGGCCAGCACGGGAGACTCGCCCCATGCCTCGACGCCCTTCTCGCGCCACGCCACGCGCGCGACGTCCGAGTTGAATTCCGTCGCATACATCGAGCGCATGCTGGCGAAGGGATAATCCTTCGGCGCATCGGCCGAGATCGCGACGTCGAGGATCATGCGCTCCTGATCGATCGTGTCGAGCTTGATGGTCGCCGATCCGCCGCGCGCGAAATCGAGCTTGAAGGTCATCTTGTCGGGATCGAAGGTGATCGTCTTGATGTCGACGATCGGACGCTGCTGCGTCTCCACGGGGCCGACGAGGAACGACGAGCCATAGGCGGTCCAGCGCATGTCGGCGAAGGGCAGCGGGCGCGCGCGCCAGTAGCCGTCCGGCGGATAGAACACCAGCACCTCTTCGGCGCGCTCGCGATGCTTCATCCAGAGCTGCACCATGTGCAGGCCCTTTTCCTCGCGGTCGCCGACGCGCAGCACCGTGTTGGCTGGGCGCCAGAACGACGGGTAGGTGTAGCCCGTCAGCCAAAACTCCGGCGTCTCCCAGAAGGTGACGCGGCGCGCATCGGATTTGAACACCGGATCCTGCGACATGTCACAGGAGGTGAAGTCGGGCGCGTAACGGTCGATGTTTATCGTGCCGATATAGGCCGGATGCACGGCCTGGATTCGGAACTGGCGCACGAGCGGCGACGAGAAGGTCAGCTCGATATTGTCCTTCTCGGCGCACAGCACCGGCGTCGACTTGTTGGCGATGTTGACCGAGAGTTCGGTCGGGTCGATCCCCTTGGTGGGCGGCGTAAAGGGCGCCGGCGGCGGGGTCGGCGTGCGCGGCTGCGCGCTGGCGCCTGCGATCCCGAGCGCGAGTGTGCAGGAGAGGGCGAAGAAAAGGGATCTCATGCGTGTTCCATTGTGTGCGGAGGTGAGGACGGCGCGGAAACATTGTCCAGCATGGCGAGGATCTGGGGCCGGGTGATGTCTTCGGGAATGGCGCAGAGGCCGCTTCGTTGCAGGAATTTCGTGAACCGCGGTCCGGATGTTTCGACCGCGAACGGAATCGCGAAGAAATAGCCCAGCGTCAGGGGCGCCGACCACAGGATGAGCGACGGCGCGAGCCATGCGGCCATGCCGTACAGGTAGACGCCGAAGACAAGCTGCGGCCACAGCCCCGCAAAAGCGGTCGCGTAAGACAGCTCATGCGCATCGCGCGACTGGCCGCTCCAGATCACCGAGCGCCCGAACAGCAGGCCGATCATGAACAGGCCGGTGCGCAGCGTCGTCGCGGCGCCGAGCATGAACGAGAAGGCGAGTTCGAACAGCGCGCCGCCGGCGAAGCGCGCCCCGCCGCCATAGCGCGTGAGCCCGTCACGCGTCAGCGCGATGTCGAGGAAGCCCGCGAGCTTAGGTGCGAGATACATGCCGAGCCAGACCGCATAGAGGCCAAGCGCCGAGCCCTTGGGGAAGCGCGCGATGTCCTCGCCGTCGAGCGGCTTCAGCACGGCGAGCGCGATGAGCAGCGTGAAGGCGGGCACGCCGATGAACATCATGATCGCCCACAGCAGCTGGAAGCGGCTCATGGGCCGAAGGTCCTTCAGGCCAAGCAGCGCCCAGTACTGCATGTTGCCCTGGCACCAGCGCAGATCGCGGCGCGTGAATTCGAGCAGCGTCGGCGGATTGTCCTCGTAGCTGCCGCTCTCTTCGGGCAGCACGCGGCATTCGTATCCGGCGCGGCGCATCAGCACCGCCTCGACCTGGTCGTGCGACAGGATCTGTCCGCCGAGCGGCGGCTTGCCGGGCAGCACGGGCAGATCGCAATGATCGCGGAACGGCGCGATGCGCACGAGCGCATTGTGTCCCCAGAACGGGCCGCAATCGCCCGCCCACCAGGCGCTGCCCATCGTGTAGGGCCGCATGCCGTGACGCATGCCGAACTGGAACACGCGGGCGAAGCCCGACGTCGCGGGCGCGCCGACGACGAGGCTCTGCAGGATGCCGAGCTTCGGCCACGCCTGACCCATGCGCACCATCCGCAGAATGGTCTCGCCCGACATCAGGCTGTCGGCGTCGAGCGGCAGCATGAAGGTGAAGTCGGCGCCCCAGCGTTCGCAGAATTCGCGGACGTTGCCGGCCTTGTAGCCTTCATTGTTCGTGCGGCGTCGGTAATGCAGACGCACGGCGGCATGCGGATGGCGGCCGCGCAGCGACTCGACGCCTTGCTCCTCCACGATCGCGACCGTCGCGTCATCGGTGTCGCTCAGGATGAAATAGGAAAAGCTCGCCTCGTCGTCGGACCTGGCCAGCGACAGCATCATGGTTTCGAGCCGTGCGAGCGCGCGCGCCGGATCTTCATTGCGCACCGTCATGATGATCGCGGTGCGCTCCGTGATTGGCGCGCCGGACTCGCCCGCGATGGCGTAGGGCATGACGCTTTCGCGCGCGTCGCGGCGGCCATGCAGCAGCCAGAGGCCAAGCAGTGCATTCCAGACGCCGAGCACGCTCCACGGCGCCGCGACCGCGAAGCAGACGAACATGGCGACGTCGAGAAAGCTCCAGCCCTGATCGCCGAGGATCGACGCGAGCCAGGCGAGCAGGCCGAGATAGGTTGCGATGTTGAGCGCTGCAGCCGCAAGGCGCCGCCTCGTCAGCACGGCGGCGTCTTGCACGCCGGCGGGCGTCAGGGTCTTGCGTGTCGAAGCAAGCGACATCGAGCCTTCTCATGAAGTGATCAGGACAGCCGAACCTGCCGCCAAAATCTGTTGCTAAGCCGGGCGGGACATTAGAGGGTGTGCGCATGGCGGTCGAGACGAAAAACACACATCCAAATGTGCGCCCGGGCAACCGGGCGCTCTGGTACACGGGCAAGGCGCGGGCCGAGCTGCGGCCTGTGCACGTGCCTGAACCCGGGCCCGGCGAAGCGCTGGTTCTCACCCTGTGGTCGGGCATTTCGCGCGGCACCGAACGGCTCGTCTACGACGGCCGCGTGCCGCTGTCGGAATTCGACCGCATGAAGGCGCCGTTTCAGGAAGGCGAGTTTCCCTACCCGGTGAAATACGGCTATTGCGCCGTCGGCATTGTCGAGCAAGGCCCGAAGGACTGGCTCGGCGTGCCGGTCTTCGCGCTGCACCCACACCAGACGCGCTTCGTCGCGCCAGTCGACAGGTTGGTCGCCATCCCGGATGGTTTGCCGCTGCGCCGCGCCGCGCTCGCCGCCAACATGGAGACCGCGCTCAACGCGCTGTGGGATTCCGGCGCGGGACCGGGTGACAGGATTGTGATCGTCGGCGCCGGGCTGATCGGCCTGCTGGTCGCCTTCCTGGCCGTGCGCCTGCCAGGCGCCGATGTCGTGGTGGTCGATGTCGAGACCGCACGTGCGCCGCTCGTCACGGCGCTTGGCGCGGAGTTTCGCACGCCCGGCGCGGTCGCGGGCGATGCCGACGTCGTCTTCCACGCGAGCGCGCAGGAAGACGGTCTCGTCACGGCGCTCGGCGCAGCGGGCTCGGAGGCGACGATCGTCGAATTGAGCTGGTATGGCGACAAGTTCGTGTCCGTGCCGCTCGGCGGCGCCTTCCACAGCAAGCGCCTGCGGCTGATCTCGTCGCAGGTCGGGCAGGTGGCGCCGACGCGCCGCCCGCGCTGGAACTATGCGCGACGCCTGCGCAAGGCGCTCGATCTTCTGCAGGACGATGTGATCGACAAGCTCATCACCGGCGAGGTCACGTTCGACATGCTGCCCTTCGCGCTGTTCGACATCTTCAATCCCGACGCGCCCGCGCTGGCGACTGTCGTGCGTTACTGAGAAAGGTTCTGACTGATGTATGCACTCGAGGTGCGCGAGCACATCATGATCGCCCACTCGTTCAAGGGCGAGTTCTTCGGACCCGCGCAGAACATGCATGGCGCGACCTTCGTGGTCGATGTCGCGTTCTTCCGCGAGACGCTGACCGAGAATGAAGTCGTCGTCGACATCGGCCGCGCGCATGATGCGCTGAAAGCGACGCTCGGGCCGATCAACTACCAGAACCTCGACGCGCTGCCACTGTTCACGGGACGCCAGACGACGACGGAATTCCTGTCGAAATACATCTTCGACGCCATGGCGGGCGCGGCGCGCAAGGGCGAGCTCGGACCGGGCGGCGAGGGCATTGCGAAGATCCGCGTTACTCTGCATGAATCGCATGTCGCGCGCGCCTGGTACGAAGGCGCGGTCGCCTGACAGGCATGAAAACCGTCTTCGCCATTCCGGGCGATCTCGCGGCTTTGACCGGCGGCTATGCCTACGATCGCGAGATCATGGCGCGGGCGTCGGACGTCGGCATGACGCATCTTGCTCTCCCGCAGGGTTTTCCGGCGCCCACGCCCGATGATTTGCGCGAGACGCAGCGTCTGTTTCGCACGCTCGCGCCCGGCGACCTGCTGCTGATTGACGGCCTCGCCTTCGGCGCCTTCACGCCCGAGCTGCTGCGCGCTCTGCCGCGCCGCACCATCGCCCTCGTGCATCATCCGCTGGCGTTGGAGACGGGGCTTGCGGCGGAGGACGCGCATCGACTGGCCGCAAGCGAGCGCCACGCGCTGTCGCACGCCGCCCACGTCATCGTCACGAGTGCGACGACGCGCGACCTGCTTGTCGCAGACTATGGCGTCGAGCTGGCGCGCATCACGGTCGCGGTTCCGGGCGTGGAGCGCATGCCGCGTGCGCGCGGTTCCCGCGCTGCGCCGCAGCTTCTCGCAGTGGGCTCGGTGACGCCGCGCAAAGGCCACGACGTGCTCGTCGCGGCACTTGCCGAGCAAGCCGACCTCGACTGGCGGCTCACCATCGCGGGCTCGCTTGCGCGCGCGCCGGACCATGCGCAGGCGGTCGCCAGCCAGATCGACGCCGCAGGGCTTTCCGCGCGCATTGCGCTGGCGGGCGAAGTCAGCGAGGCCGAACGCGATGCGCTCTATGACGCCGCCGACATCTTCGTCATGCCCTCGCTCTACGAAGGCTACGGCATGGTGCTGGGCGAAGCCATGGCACGCGGGCTGCCCATCGTCACCACAACCGGTGGCGCGGCGGCGCAGACGGTTCCGGACGCCGCCGCCCTGAAAGTCGCGCCCGGCAATCCTGCCGCGCTTGCGCAGGCGTTGGCGCGGCTCATCGGGGACGCACCGCTGCGCGCGCGATTGGCGGAGGCGAGCCATTCGGCTGGACAGGCGCTGCCGTCATGGGATGATACGGCGCGCATCGTCGCTGGCGTTCTCGCCCGCGTGGCAGAAGGAACAGGCGCATGACCGGCTTTTCACCCGACTGGCTCGCGCTGCGCGAACCCGCCGATCACGCGGCGCGATCGGGCGATGTCGCCCGCGATGTCTTCACGCATTTTGCCGGCAAGGACTCCATGACGGTCGCGGATCTCGGCTGCGGCACGGGCTCCAACCTGCGCGCCATGGCGGAGCATCTGCCGGCGCGACAGACGTGGCGGCTGGTCGACTGGGACCGCCATCTGCTCGACGCCGCGCGCGGGCGTCTCGTCGGCTGGGCGGACCGCGCCGAGACGCTGGGCGTCGACATGCGCCTGCTGAAGGGCGATCACGACATCACGCTGCGGCTCGAGCAGGCCGACCTTGCGCAAGATTTCGAACGCGTGCTGGAGCGCGACGCCGACCTCATCACCGCGACGGCGTTCTTCGATCTGGTCTCGGCCAACTGGATCGACGATTTCGTCGCCGTTCTCGCGCGTCGGAGGCTGCCGCTTTACGCCATCCTGACCTACGACGGCCACGAGCAATGGGCGCCGCCGCATGGCCGCGACGCGCCGATGCTGGCGGCCTTTCACGCCCACCAGCAGCGCGACAAGGGTTTTGGGCCCGCCGCCGGTCCCTTCGCGGCCGCGCATCTGGCGCGCGCTCTTGAAGAGCAGGGCTATCGCGTCGCGAGCGCGTCCAGTCCGTGGCGGCTGGACGAGGCGCAGCGCGGGCTGATGGGCGAGCTTGCGCGCGGAGCGGCGAACGCCGTTGCGGAGACCGGGCTCGTCGGTGAAAGCGACATCGCCTCATGGCGCGCGGCGCGCGAAAGCGCCGAGGCCTGCGTCATCGGCCACGTCGATCTGTTTGCGACGCCCGCCTGATCAGCTCCGGCCGCGCGGCCACATCCGGGCGAGCACGCCGTCATGCTTGACGAAGCGATGCATCAACGCGCCGCCGATGTGGGCGACCAGCAGCGCGACGATCAGCAGCGCCGAGATTTCATGCGCCTTGAACAGCAGCTTCGACAGGGCTTCGTTTTCCGGCGCGAGCGGCGGCAGCGTGAAAAGCCAGAAGATCGAAACGGCGACCGGGTAGGCCGAGGTCGCGGCCCAGCCCAGCAGCGGCGTGGCGATGAGCAGCACGTAAAGCGCATGATGCGCGAAGGTGGAGGCGCGCAATTCGAATGGCGTCAATCCCGCGTAGGCCGCCGGAACGCCGTAAATCCTGCGCACGAGGAGCCGCGCAAGCGCGAGGCAGAGCACCACGAAGCCAAAGGAGCGGTGCAGGTCGTAACCCAGATCCTGCACGCGGCCTTCGGGCAGATCGTCGAGCAGGAACCCCACCGGTATCTGGCCGAAGATGATGATCGCCGTGATCCAGTGCAGCCATTTCGAGGCGGCTGAATAATCGAGCCGCCCGTTCGCCGTCGTCGCCACGCTCATGTCAGCCCCCGTCGCCATTTCGCAGGTCGCAATCGATCAGAAATTCGCGCTCGCCCAGCGCATGCAGCGTCGTGTGCGGCCGCAGCGCGCCCGACAGGTCGTCGATCGGCGCGAGGTCGAGTCCGTTGCGGCCCGATCCGATGATGATCGGCGCGAACAGAAGGTGAAGCCGGTCGACGCAGCCCGCATCGATAAAGGACGAGATGGTGCGCGCGCCGCCTTCGATGAGAATCTTTTTCATGCCGCGCCGAAAGAGGGCGTCGACGATGGCGCGCGGCGCGATGGCGCCCTGGTCGGCCTCCAGCCGGATGTGCTGAAGGCCCGGCGGCAGCGACGCGACCGAACAGGCGGTGACGACGAAGCAACTCGCGCCATTGTGTTCGAGCCATTTCGCAGGACTCTTCAGCCGTCCCGTCGGGTCGATGACGACGCGCGCGGGACTGCGGCCGGGCACGCGACGCACTGTCAATTGCGGGTCGTCGGCCACCACCGTGCCGGCGCCCACCACCACCGCGTCGACTTCGGCGCGAATGCGATGCAGATGGTCGAGCGCCGGCGCGCCATTGATATATTTGCTCATGCCGGTGATCGTCGCGATGCGCCCGTCGAGCGACTGTCCGAGTTGCGCGACCACGAACGGTCGCGCAGGATCGGCGCGCCGGAAGGGCGCGAACGGATCCTGCATCGACTCGTCTGGCATCAGGTCGGCGGCGGGTCTCATGGACGCTCCTAGTTTCCGCCCCAGATATAGGTTATGAGCGGGGCAGGGGAGGGATTGGGAAGGCGATGTCCTGCTCGGATCGCTTTCCCGACGTGTGAGGGTCGCGTGAAGGATCGTAAGTCTAGTCTAGTCGGAGGCGCAGCCTTCGGCCATATCCAGGTCGAACGCGCGATCGCCGAAGTTCGCTCGGGCCGTCCCGTACTCGTGACCTCGCCGCAAGGCGCCCTCATCGCCGCTACCTTCGAGGCGCTGGACGAAGCGTTCATGGCAGAGCTCACGCCTGTGGCGCAAGGGCGCGCGCGCCTGGTGCTCGCAGCGCCGCGTCTGCGCCGCCTCGGCGTCGAGCGCCAGACGGCCGGCCTCATCGCCCTGCCGACTCTCGATTTCGCCCGCATCGCAGCGCTATCCGTCGAACTCGACGGACGCATCGACGCGCCGGTCGCGTCTCTCACGCAAGGCGATGAAGCCGCGCTCGAACTCGCCCGGCTGGCGCTCGTCCTGCCAGCCGTCGTCACCGTGCCGGTGGACGCGGACGCGAGCGAGACCGCCGGGCTGTTGCGCGTCTCCGTCGAAGAGATCTCGCAGTACCGTTCGCAGGAGCAGCATGCGCTGAAGCTCATCTCGCGCGCGCCCGTGCCGCTCGAAGGCGCGCCCGATAGCGAATTTGTGATTGTCCGCGGCGGCGAGGGCTTGCGCGATCAGGTGGCGGTGATCGTCGGCAAGCCGGACTTTTCCGCGCCCGTCACCGTGCGTCTGCATTCGGCCTGTCTCACCGGCGATTTGTTCGGTTCGCTGAAGTGCGATTGCGGCGACCAGTTGCGCCACACCGCGAAATTCATGGCCGAGAATGGCGGCGGCGTGCTGCTCTACCTCGACCAGGAAGGCCGTGGCAACGGCATCTCCAACAAGATCCGCGCCTATCGCCTTCAGGCGCAAGGCTTCGACACCTACGACGCCGACGAGGTGCTGGGCTTCGATCACGATCAGCGTGGTTTTGCCTTCGCGGGTCTGATGCTGAAGCAGCTGGGCGTCACCGCAGTGCGTGTGATGACCAACAATCCGGTGAAGATCGCCGCGCTCGAAGACGCCGGGCTCGATGTCGCCGGCAACCAGCGCATCATCGGGCGGCTGACCGACCAGAACGTTCGCTATCTCGCCTCGAAGCGGGATCGCGCCGGACATTTTATCGATGTATTGGACAAGGCGCCGCCTGCGCATGGCGGGGCCAAGGACTGATTTCATGCTGGACCGAACGCCAGGCGCGCGTGGCCACTACCCGGCCGCGTTTTTCATCTACGCCCTCGCGGCTCTGGCGCTTGCATCTCCTTGGCTTTCGGGTCGTTACACGATCCCGTGGGACGCCAAGGCGCATTTCTATCCGCAGCTCGTGTTCCTCGCGAAGGCGCTGCAGAACGGTGAATCGCCGTTCTGGAATCCGGATGTCTTCGCCGGCTCCTTTCACATCGCCGATCCGCAATCGCTGATCTTCACGCTGCCCTTCTGGCTCGTCGCGAAATTTGTGCGCGACCCCGGCTTCATCGCAGCCGACGCCACCGTCTTCGTCATGATCGCGCTCGGCGGAGCGGCCATCATGCTGCATTTCCGGGATCGCGGCTGGCATCCCGCCGGCGCCATCGTGGCGGCCTTGAGTTTCGCTTTCGGCGGTTCGGCCGCGTGGCGCGTCCAGCATGTCGGCGAAGTCCTGAGCCTCGCCTTCTTCGCCATCACGTTTCTCTTTCTCGCGCGCGTCCTGCAGCGCGGCGGCCTGATCAACGGCGTCTGCGCCGGCCTGTTCGCCGGGCTGATGCTGATCGGCCGCGACCAGATCGCCTATCTCTGCGCGATCGTGCTGGCGATCTATGCGGTCGGCGGCCTGCTCGAGGCGCGCGCGCGCCGCGTCGTCGGTTCGCTGGCGGCGGCGGCCATCACGGGTCTCGCGGTCATCGCCGTGCCGATCCTGCTGACGATCATCCTTGCGCAGGAATCCACCCGCGTGCTGATCGACTTCCAGGGTGCTGCGCGCGGCTCCCTGCATCCCGCCGCGTTGCTGACGGCGGTCGTGGCCAACCTCTATGGCGTCGACGGTCCGCTGCAGAGCTTCTGGGGGCCGCCCTCGCAACAGGTCTGGGGCGGCGACTACAATCTCGCGCGCAACATGGCGAGCATCTATTTAGGCGCGCTGCCGCTGATCGGCTTCCTCGGGTTCGGTCTCGCGGCCGCCGCGCTGTTCCGGCGCGAGATGGCGGCGTTGCTCATCGCCTTCGTGCTGATGGTGCTGTATGCGCTCGGCGACTTCACGCCCTTCTTCAGGCTGGCGTTCCATCTGCCGGGCGTGGATCTGTTTCGCCGCCCGTCGGACGCGACTTTTCCACTGTGCGCGCTGGCGTCGATCATGGGCGGCTACGCCGTCCATCTCTATGTCACGCAAATGCGTCGCCAGACGTTCGCGCACATCGTCCTGCCGGTCCTCGCCATCGCGCTCGCCTTCGGCGGCGCCGTCGCGGTGGCGTGGTGGAAAGGGCGCCTCGAGCAGGCCGCCATGCCGCTCGCTGTCGCGGGCGCCTGCCTTCTCGTCTCGATGATCACGCTGTGGCTCGCGCGCCTGTTCGCGCCCGAGCGTGGCACGACGGCGCTGGTGCTCGTCGCGCTGTGCATGGCGGGCGACCTCGCGCTCTCCAACGGGCCGAATGAATCGACCGCGCTGCCGCCCGCCCATTACGACGTGATGCGGCCGGACACGAACAACGAGACGATCTCGCTGCTGCGCCAGCGGCTGGCAGAAACCGCCGGACCCGACCGCATCGATCGCGTCGAACTCGCGGCTGTGGGCTTCGACTGGCCCAATCTCGGCATGATCCACGGCTTCCAGCATGATCTCGGCTACAATCCGGTGCGCCTCGCCTGGTACGTCGAAGCCACTGGCGCGCAGGATCATGTCGCGACGATCGAGCAGCGCCACTTCTCGCCGCTGTTCCCGTCCTACCGCTCGCTGCTCGCCGACATGCTGGGCCTGCGCTTCATCGCCTCGGGCGTGCCGCTGAACGAATTCGACAAGACGCTGAAGCGCGGCGACCTCGTCGAGGTCGCGCGCACGAAGGACGCCTATGTCTACGAGAACCCGCGCGCGCTGCCGCGCGTGCTGCTCACGACCAAATCCCGCGGCGCCGATTTTGGCGACCTGATGAAGACCGGCGCCTGGCCGGCGTTCAACCCGCGCGAGACGGTGTTGCTGGAAGGCGCCGACGTCACCGATGCGCGCGCGCGCCGCGCGGGGTCGGCACGCATCCTTGCTTATGAAAACACGCAGGTGCGCGTCGCCGTCGATGCGCCCGATGGCGGCTGGCTTGTGTTGAACGATGTCTGGCATCCGTGGTGGCGCGTCGAGGTGGACGGCGCGCCAGCGCAGATGCTGCGCGCCAACGTCATCTTCCGCGCGGTCGCGCTGCCGCCGGGTGCCCGGCAGGTGCGCTTCTTCTTCGATCCGGCCCGCGGCCTGCGCACCAGCGTCAGCGAAGCTTTCGCGAAAACCTGGACGGGCGCAAAGCCGCGCAATTGACACGCCTGCGGCGCCGCATCGGCGCCCTTTCCACGCTTCGCATGCTTTGTGAACGCGCAGCCGCGAGCGTGACGGCGGGGCGGGGGTTGCCCTCGCCAGCTCACGTCGCCATAACGCAGTTGCGCGCGCCGGGAGCCTTTCCTGCCAGGCGCCGATCGGTCAACGAGGCGATATGACAAGGTCCATGCGGGATGAAACGGACGGGGCGAAGCGGGCCGGCGCAGATCATGCGCCGCAGCTTCCTGTCGTCACGCCCGAGGATCCCCAGCTGGCGCGGCGTCGCCGCCTGTGGAGCCGCATCGGCGCTGGCTTCAGCGTCTGCATCCTCGCGCTGTCGGTGTGGGTGCTCGGGCGCACCATCGCGGGCCTGCACTGGGGCGAGCTGCGCGCCGCCATCGCGGCGACCAGCCTCGAGCAGATCGTCGCCGCATCTCTGCTGACGGCGGTCTCCTACATCTCGCTCACCGGCTACGACGCCGTCGCGCTGCGCCAGTTGCGCATCCGCGTGCCCTATCGCACGACGGCGCTGGCGTCGTTCACCAGCTATGCGATCTCGTTCACGCTCGGCTTTCCGCTCGTGACGGCCGGCACGGTGCGCTACTGGATCTACTCACGCGTCGGCGTCAGCGCCGGAAAGGTCGCGAGCCTGACGGTGATCGCCGGACTCACCTTCTGGCTCGGCATGGCGCTTGTGATCGGCGTGGCGCTCACCATCCAGCCCGACGCCATTTCGGTCGTGAACCGGCTCAAGGGCTGGGCCAATCTGCTGATCGGCCTCGGCGTGCTTAGCGCCATCATGTTCTATCTGGCGTGGATCTCGCGCGGCCATCGCCGCGTCAGCCTGCAGGGGCTGCGGCTCGAAGTTCCGGGCCTCACCCTGACGCTGAGCCAGATGCTGCTCGGCGTGGTCGACCTCGGCTGCGCCGCCGGCGCGCTCTACGTCATCCTGCCGGCGGGGCATGAGCTCGACTTCATCAGCTTCTGCGCGACCTATGTCTTCGCCTGCCTGCTCGGCATCGCCAGCCACATGCCCGGCGGCATCGGCGCCTTCGAGGCGACCATGCTCAACACGGTCCCGGCGCCGTCGCCCGAGGCCCTGTTCGCCTCGCTGCTGCTGTTCCGCATGATCTACTACGTCGCGCCGTTCGTGCTGGCGCTGGCGCTGCTTGGCGCCAACGAGAGCATCCGCCGCTGGAACAGCCTGCGCGCCGCCATGAGCCGTCCGGACGACGAGGGCGCCTAGCGGTCGGGTTCGCCGCCGTCGCGCAAATAAGCTTGAGCGTCGAGGACGATGCGGTCGTCGGCCTCGCCGATAGCCTTCTTGTCCTTCCCCTCATAATCGACGCTGAGCAGGATGTGGCGGATCACCTCCAGTCGCGCGCGCCGCTTGTCGTTGGCGCGGATGATGGTCCAGGGCGCCTCGGCGCGGTCGGTGGCCTCCAGCATGGCGTCATAAGCGCGCGAATAGTCGTCCCATTTCTCGATCGCCTTGAAGTCGATGTCCGACAATTTCCAGCGGGCCAGCGGGTCGCGCCAGCGCGCGTGCAGGCGCTTCATCTGCATCTCGCGCCCGATCGTCAGGAAGATCTTGATCAACCGCACGCCGTCGCGCGCCAGCATGGCCTCGACGTGCGGGGCCTCCTCGAGGAACTTCGCGGTCTGCTCCGGCGTGCAGAAACCGAACACCGGCTCGACGCCGGCGCGGTTGTACCAGGAGCGGTCGAAGATCGCGATCTGCCCGGCGGTCGGCATGTTGGACAGGTAGCGCTGGAAATACCATTGCCCGGCTTCGGTCTCGGTTGGCTTCGACAGCGCGATGACGTGAGCGGAGCGCGGGTTGAGATGGGCGGTGAGGCGGTTGATCGCGCCGCCCTTGCCGGCGGCGTCGCGTCCCTCGAAGACCACAACAACACGCGCGCCGGCTTTCTTGATGCTGGCGAGCATGTGGACGAGCTCGACCTGCAGCTTGCGCAACTCCTTCTCGTAGGCCTCCGCCTTCAACTTGTCGGCGTAGGGGAAGCCGCCCGAGGCGAGCGCCTTGTCGTCGATCTCCTTGGGCAGCTCATCCAGCGTGATGTCGAACTTGCGCCACGGCGCCTTCGCGCCGGACCTGCCATTCTTGCGCTGCTTGTCGTCGGCCATCAGTCAATCTCCTTGCAGGCTTGAGCGTGCCCCCGCCGCCGAAAACCTGCAAGCTTGATCCAGACCGCGCTCTGCCGTCATAAAGACATCACGTGACGCGCGCAGGAAACAGGCATGCCCGGCAGACTGGACATCTTCGTGGAGGCGCTGCCCGATCCGGTGCTGGTGATCGGGCGGGGGCAGCGCATCGTTGCGGCCAATATCGCCGCGCGCCATCTGTTTCCGGCCCTGCTCGAGCACATTTCCCTGCCAATGGTGATCCGCTCGCCCGACCTGCTCGACGCCACGGCGCGCGTCTTTGCAGGCGGCGCGGCGACCACCACGATGCTGCACGAGCGCGTGCCGGTCGAACGCGTCTTCGAGGTCCATGCCGCGCCATTGCGCGACGATGGCGTCGATTTCGCCGTGCTCACGCTCCGCGACCTCACGGCGGCGCGCAGGGTCGAAAAGATGCGCGTCGATTTCATCGCCAACGCAAGCCACGAACTGCGCACGCCGCTCGCCTCGCTGCTCGGTTTCATCGAGACGCTGCAGGGCGCGGCGAAGGACGATGCGGCTGCGCGCGAGCGGTTTCTCACCATCATGCGCGACCAGGGTCAGCGCATGGCGCGGCTGATCGACGATCTCCTGTCGCTGTCGCAGATCGAGCAGCAGCAGCATCTGCGTCCGCAATCGCCGGTCGATCTGGTCGAGATCGTGCGTCATTGCGCCGACGCGTTGACGCCGGTTGCGCAAGAGAATGCGGTCACGATTTCAATCGAGGCGCCCGACAGGCTCGTGGTCGCCGGCAATCGCGACGAACTGACCCGCGTCGCCGAGAACCTGATCGAAAACGCCATCAAATACGGGGCGAGCGACAGCGGCGCGCCGAGCAGCGTCGAGGTGGTGATCTCGCTGGTGAAGCTCGGCGAAACCCGCACCGGCGCGCGCTTGTCCGTGCGCGACCATGGCGCCGGCATCGCCGCCGAGCATCTGCCGCGACTGACCGAACGGTTCTATCGCGTGGACGCGGGCAAGAGCCGCGCGAAAGGCGGCACCGGCCTCGGGCTGGCGCTGGTCAAGCACATCGTCGCCCGTCATCGCGGCCAGCTGCGCGTCGCGAGCCGGCCGGGCGATGGCGCAGAATTCACGGTCGATCTTCCGCTCGACACCTGACGGGCGAAATGAAAAAGGCCGGGTCGCCCCGGCCTTTTCTCCGTTCCACTCGCGTCGTCAGCCGATGCGCGTGAGTTGCTGGGCGCGACGTTCGCGTTCCCGGCGGCGCTCCTGCGCCGGCTGGTAGGCGATGCGCGCGTGATGCATGCAATAGGGGCCGCCGGCGGGGCTCCGGGATCCGCAGAAGCGGAATTCCGGGGTGGTCGGGTCGCCGACCGGCCAACGGCACATGCTTTCACGCAGGTCCATGATCTCCACCATTTCCGACATGGGAATGACCACGTCTTCCATCGGGAGAGGCTCGGGGGCTTCCATCGGGCGGAAAGCGACCGCCAGATTGCCTCGAGAGATCGGAGCCGCAGGGCGCGGGCTCGCGGGACGCGGAGCCGGAGCCCGCGTGCGCTGCCGGGGCGTGGCCGCCGCGGGAGCTTTCACCCGGCCGGAAAGGCCGAGTCTATGCACTTTGCCAATGACGGCATTGCGCGTGATGCCGTGGGAGAGCTCCGCCGCAATCTGACTGGCGCTGAGGCCGTCGAGCCAGAGTTTGCGAAGTAGGTCCACACGTTCATCGGTCCAGGACATGATGTCGTCCTCCAAGGTCCGCCAAATAGAATCCGGGAGCGCACGCTGCGCCGGACAAAGCCGGCGTCGTTAAACGCTAATGCACTCTCTCGGAAGGTCCGCCGCACGAGATGTCGTATTCGACGGATTGAACGCTACACTAGTGGTTGAATCTGGCGCAAGACTCGGGGCCGTTAAGGATTTGTTTTCCCCAGCGAGTTGCATTTTCGACTCACTTTGAGCCATGGAATCGGGCGTTTCCGCGTGTTTTCGTGTCATTCGCACAATAGTCGCAAGGCTTTCTGCACGCAGGACGTCAATTGACCGGGGACGCCGGAGAAACTACACTTGACATCCAGATGCCGCCCTTCCGGGGCGGCACTTTCTTTTCTGGATCCGCCTTTGTTGCGGATCCGTCGTCGCATCGGAGTGAGACCCGTGATTTCGCCTGTGTTGCCAACCTATGCACGCGCCGACATCTCGTTCGAGACGGGCGAGGGGGCGTGGCTCACGTCCACGGACGGCACGCGATATCTCGATTTCGGCGGCGGCATCGCGGTCGCCTCGCTGGGCTATTCGCATCCCCATCTCGTCGAGGCGTTGACCGAGCAGGGCCGGAAGATCTGGCACACGTCCAATCTCTTCCGCATTCCGGACGGCGAGCGCCTGGCGCAGCGCCTTGTCGACGCGACCTTCGCCGACACGGTGTTCTTCACCAACTCCGGCGCCGAGGCGATGGAATGCGCGATCAAGATGGCGCGCAAATATCAGTCCGCGAGCGGGCATCCGGAGAAGTACCGCATCATCACCTTCGACGGCGCCTTCCACGGCCGCACGCTGGCGACGATCGCGGCCGGCGGCCAACAGAAGTATCTCGAAGGCTTTGGCCCCAAGGTCGACGGCTTCGACCAGGTGCCGTTCGGCGACCATGACGCGCTGAAGGCCGCCATCGGGCCGGCGACCGGCGCCATCCTGATCGAGCCGATCCAGGGCGAGGGCGGCATCCGTCCCGTGCCGGCGCAATGCCTGCGCGGCCTGCGCGAGCTGTGCGACGAACACGGCCTGCTGCTGATCTTCGACGAAGTGCAGACCGGCGTCGGCCGCACCGGGAAATTCTTCGCGGGCGAATGGTCGGGCGTGACGCCCGACATCATGGCGGTCGCCAAGGGCATCGGCGGCGGTTTCCCGCTCGGCGCGTGCCTTGCGACCGAGGAGGCCGCCAAGGGCATGACCGCCGGCACGCATGGCACCACCTACGGCGGAAATCCGCTCGCCATGGCGATCGGCAACGCCGTGCTGGATGTTGTCCTGTCGGACGGCTTTCTCGCGCACGTGGAAGAGATGGGCCTGCTGCTGAAGCAGCGGCTCGCGGAGCTGCAGGACCGGCACCCCAAGATCGTCGAGCTGGTGCGCGGCGAGGGCCTGATGCTGGGCGTGAAGCTGCGCGTCAACAACGGCGATTTCGCCGCGGCCGCGCGCGCCGAGCATTTGCTGGTGATCCCGGCGGGCGACAATGTCGTGCGCCTGCTGCCTCCGCTGGTCATCACGGAAGCGGACGCGCTGGAAGCGATCCGCCGTTTCGACGCCGCCTGCGTGCGGATGGAAAACGATTTGAAGAACGGAGCCAAGGCGTGAGCACCGCGACACCGACGGGCAGCCCCCGCCACTTCACCGATCTGTCCGACGTCGACGCGCATCAGCTGCGCCACATTCTCGACGTCTCGGCGTCGATCAAGTCGAAGCGCGTCAAGGGCATGAAGTCGTCCTACCGTCCGCTCGAGGGCAAGGTGCTGGCGATGATCTTCGACAAGCCGTCGACGCGCACGCGCGTGTCGTTCGATGTCGCCATGCGCGAACTCGGCGGCGAGACGATCATGCTGACCGGCGCGGAAATGCAGCTCGGCCGCGGCGAGACGATCGCCGACACGGCGCGCGTGCTGTCGCGCTTCGTCGACGCGATCATGATCCGCATTCTCGACCATGACGACATGCTGGAGCTGGCGCGCCACGCCACCGTCCCGGTGATCAATGCGCTGACCAAGCGCTCGCATCCCTGCCAGGTGATGGCGGATGTGATGACCTTCGAAGAACACATCGGTCCGATCAAGGGCCGCACCGTCGCGTGGACCGGCGACGCCAACAACGTACTGGCGAGCTGGGTCGAGGCCGCGCAGCGCTTCGACTTCACCATCAATGTCGCCACCCCGCCCGAGCTCGCGCCCGGCGCCGCGCTGGTCGACTGGGCGAAGCGCAACGGCGCCCGCATGAATGTCATGACGGACCCGCTCGAAGCCGTGAAGGGCGTCGACTGCGTCATTTCGGACTGCTGGGTTTCTATGGGCGACGAGGACGAGGCACGTCGGCGCCACAATCTGCTGGCACGCTATCAGGTGAACGACAATCTGATGGCGGTGGCCGGTTCGCAGGCCATCTTCATGCATTGCCTGCCGGCGCACCGGGGCGAGGAAGTGACGGACGCGGTCATCGATGGCCCGCAGTCGGTCGTCTTCGACGAGGCGGAAAACCGCCTGCATGCGCAAAAGGGCGTGCTGGCCTGGTGCATGGGAGCAATCTCTTCGTGAATGAACAGACGACGCGCGCGGTCTCGGATCTCGGGCTGGACGATATGGTCCTGCCGTTTGTGGTCGAGCCGCTGGAAAGCCGTGGCCGCGTGGTGCGGCTTGGACCCTCGGTCGACCGCATCCTTTCCCGCCACGCCTATCCGGCCCCGGTCGCGCGGCTGGTCGGCGAAGCGACGGCGCTCACTGTGCTGCTTGGCTCCGCGCTGAAGTTCCAGGGCCGGTTCCAGGTGCAGACGCGCACGAACGGCGTGGTCGACATGATCGTCGTCGATTTCGACGCGCCCGACCGCGTGCGCGCCTTCGCGCGTTTCGACGCTGACAATCTCGCGCGCGCGATCGAGAGCGGCGAGGCCTCGCCTGCGCAATTGCTCGGTTCAGGCCATCTCGCGCTGACCATCGAGCAGGGCCAAGAGAATTCGCGCTACCAGGGCGTCGTGCCGCTGGAAGGGCAGGGGCTCGAGGAGGCGGCGCACCAATATTTCCGCCAGTCGGAGCAGATCCCGACGCTGGTGCGGCTCGCGGTCGCCGAGAACCTGACCGGCGAGGGCAGCCAGTGGCGCGCCGGCGGGCTGATGGTGCAGTTCCTGCCGCAATCCGCGGACCGCATGCGGCAGGCCGATCTCCACCCCGGCGACGCGCCCGAAGGCGCCGAGGTGCACGAGCTCGCCGGGGACGACGCGTGGACCGAGGCCAAGAGCCTCGCCGCCACGGTCGAGGATCACGAACTCGTGGATCCGACGCTGTCGAGCGAGCGGCTGCTCTATCGGCTTTTCCACGAGCGTGGCGTGAAGGTGTTCGAGGGTCAGTCGGTCATCGAGGCGTGCCGCTGCTCGTCAGCGAGGATCGAGGACATGCTGCGCCGCTTCACGCCGGAGGAGCGCCGCGACATGGTCGGTGACAACGGCCGCATCGGCATCACCTGCGAATTCTGCTCGACGCATCGCGAGTACGACCCGGCGGATTTCGATCCGGTTTAGCTCGTCATTGCGAGGAGCCGTAGGCGACGCGGCAATCCATCTTCGAGTGGCTGCCTTTCAGATGGATTGCCGCGTCGCTGCGCTCCTCGCAATGACGATTGCTAAACATCCCCAATCTCAGTATCCAAGATGCAGGATCGGGCGGCCTAGAGCCCGGCGACAACAAGACCAGCATCGGGGAGGTTGACGCGCCGGCCTGCGCCCGCAGCGCCGCCCCTTTGGCTTTGAGTGGAGGGCGGGCCTTTCAATGTCTGATACGATGACGCTGGCTTCGGCGGCGGCCACGGATGTGAAGATCCGGCTGCGCGACCTTTCGAAAACCTTCTACACGAAGTCCGGCCCCTTCACGGCGCTCGAGCCGATGAACCTCGACATTCCGACCGGCTGCTTCTTCATGATCGTCGGCCCCTCGGGCTGCGGAAAGACGACGCTGCTGCGCATTCTTGCCGGCCTCGAAAAGCAGACCGGCGGCACGCTCGACATCACCGCGCCGCCCAAGGATCGTCCGTCGAACTCGATGGTGTTCCAGGGCGACTCTCTCTTCCCGTGGATGACGGTGTTCGAAAACGCGGCCTATGGCCTGCGCATGCGCAACCGGCCTTCAGGCGAAATCAAGGACGTGGTCGGGCACTATCTGCAGCGCACCGGCCTGTCGCGTTTCCACAATTCCTATCCGCATCAATTGTCGGGCGGCATGCGCCAGCGCGTCTCGATCGCGCGCGCCTTCGCCAACGATCCCGACATCCTCTTGATGGACGAGCCCTTCTCGGCGCTCGACGAACAGAACAAGATCCTTCTGCAGGAAGAGCTTCTGCGCATCTGGGAAGAGACGCGCAAGACCGTGATGTTCATCACTCACTCGGTCGACGAGGCCGTGACGCTGGGCGACCGCATCATGATCATGACGGCGCATCCGGGCCGCTCAAAACTCATCGTCGACGTGCCGTTCGAGCGTCCCCGCAAGGTGCTGGAACTGCGCGCCAAGCCGGAATACGGCGAGCTTGTCTACTCGATCTGGGGCCATTTGCGTGACGAGGTGCAGCGGGCGCGCGCGCAGGATGAAGGAAGCGCGAAATGACCCAGAACATCTCGACCTCCGCCGGCAAGTCGCGCCGTCCTGTCTCCAGCTTCCGCATCAGCCAGGACGCGATCGAGCGCATGCTCGGCTTCGCCTCCCCGGTGATCCTCCTGCTGATCTGGGAGATCTGCGCGCGCCTCGGCTGGATCGACGTGCGGTTTTTTCCAGCGCCCTCGAAAATCTTCAGCCAGCTGATGATCCTTGCGGAAAACGGCCAGCTCTGGCGCCATTTCGCGGCGTCGATGCAGCGCCTGTTCTGGGGCTTCCTGTTCGGCGGCGTACCGGCGCTGATCCTCGGCGTCAGCATGGGCCTGTCGCGCACGTTGCGCATGCTCGTCGAGCCGCTGATCTCGGCGACCTATCCGGTGCCCAAAAGCGCCATCCTGCCGCTCGTGCTGCTGATCTTCGGGCTCGGCGAAGCGTCGAAAATCTTCATGGTCGGCATCGGCATCTTCTATCCGATCGTCATCAACTCGATGGCCGGCGTGCTGGAGATCAACAAGATTCACTTCGACGTCAGCCGCAACTTCGGCGCCAGCCGCTGGCAGGTGTTCAAGACGGTGGCG
>JAQGKM010000190.1 GCA_028290125.1 Hyphomicrobiales bacterium
CCGGTTTGCGGTCGGGATGATACATGCCGCCATTCATCGCGAACACGAGTTTCTCGCCGCGCGTCGCCAACAGGCGGTCGAGCGCGGAGAATGAACCGATGATTTCGCCGGACTCGTCGCGCAGGAAAAGGCGAAGCCCCTTGTCGCTGCGCGCGGCGTCGCAGACGGAGTAGGGCGCATTGTCATAAGTGATGGTCTCGCAGGCGTTGCTCGCGCCTGTCATCGCCAGAAACGCCAGCCCCGTCATTGCGAGCAGAGCGAAGCAATCCAGCGCACGGGTGTTTGCAATTGCGAATGGCCGCCGCCTCATCGGTCGCCTCTGGATTTCTTCGCTGCGCTCGCATTGACGGTTGCTGGCGACGATGACCGTTGCCCAGCCGCATTCTCTCCGCCGTCATTGCGAGCAGAGCGAAGCAATCCAGCGCACGGATGGTTGCTCACAATGGTGGCACTCACCGTCCGCCGATCCCCATCAGCGTCATCACATGCGCGGCCGCCGAGCGGGCGAGGCCTTCGAGGTCGTAGCCGCCTTCCAGCACCGAGACGACGCGGCCGCCACATCTCTTGTCGGCGATGTCCATCAGCTTTCCTGTCGCCCATGCGAAATCCGCTTCGACAAGATTGATGTTGGCCAAAGGATCCCGCGCATGCGCGTCGAAGCCTGCAGAAATCAGAATGAGGTCGGGCGAGAAGGCGGCGATGGCGGGCAGGATGCGCGTGGTCATCGCCTCGCGAAACACGGCGCCGTCGCCGCCCGCGCTCAGCGGCGCATTGACGATATTGCCGTAGGCGCCGGTTTCGCTGAGCGCCCCGGTGCCGGGATAGAGCGGCATTTCATGCGTGGATGTGTAGAGCACGTTCTTGTCGGACCAGAAGATCTGCTGCGTGCCATTGCCGTGGTGGACGTCGAAATCCATGATCGCGACGCGCTCGGCGCCGTGCACGGCCTGCGCATGACGCGCCGCCACGGCGACATTGTTGAAGAAGCAGAAGCCCATGGTTGTCGCGGTTTCGGCGTGGTGGCCAGGGGGGCGCGTCGTCACGAAGGCGTTGTCGACCTTGCGCTGCATGACTTCGTCGACCGCGAGGCAGGCGCCGCCGACGGCGCGCAGCGCGGCCTCGAAAGTGCCGGGCGACATCGCGGTGTCGCCGTCGAGATGCGTCAGGCCCTGCGTCGGAGACGCTTCCATAAGCGCGTCGAAATAGGTTTCCGGATGCACGCGAGCGATCGCCTCGCGGGCGCCGAGCGGGGCCTGCTCGCGCACCAGATCCTGAAACTTCTCATGCTCGAGAATGCGTTCGATCACCCGAACCCGGTCGGGACGCTCGGGATGGCCCGGGCCCATGTCATGGAGCAGGCAGTCGCGGTGGCTGAGGATGAGCGTGCTCACGAGTGTTGACCCCTGTCCCGATTTGGCGTGAGAAATCCGTTCTAGACCCGCGTCGTGAAAGGTCGCCTTGAGCTGTGTCAGTCCTGCGTCACATGTAGAATATTTGTGTCCATCGTCGCAGTTACGATCGGTCATCTGCTAATAGACAGGAATTGACGCCCTTCTCCACGACGCGAGACGTTCCTTCATGCTTTCCAAACGCCTTGCGGCTCTCCTGCTTCTTTCAATCGCTGTCTCCGGCTGCAATTTCAAGGGCGTGCCAGACCCGGCCCTTTCGGACCGCGACCGTGACTATCTTGCGCTCGTGCCAAAACGAGAGATGGATCTCCCCTACGAGCGCTACGAGATCGACGATACGACCGGCGAGAAGCCCGGGACCATCGTGGTCGATACGAAAATGAAGTTTCTCTACTTCGTGCTGCCGGGCAAGCGCGCCATTCGCTACGGCGTGGCGACGGGGGCCGAGGCCTACGGCTGGACCGGCAAGGCCACCATCGCCCGCAAGGCGGAATGGCCGCACTGGACGCCGCCCGCCGAGATGGTCGCGCGCTGGCCGCATCTGAAGCCGACGCTGGCCGCCGGCGGCCTGCCGGGCGGTCCCGACAACCCGCTCGGGGCGCGCGCGCTTTATCTTTATGACGGAAATCGCGACACGCTCTACCGCATCCACGGCACCAACGAGCCGGAAACGATCGGCCACGAGGCGTCGTCCGGCTGCATCCGCATGCGCAACATCGATGTGATCGATCTGTTCAACCGCGTCCCGGCCGGAACGCAGGTCATCGTCAGGTAATCAGGCGACCCGGGTCTGCAGGATCTGGATCTTCTCGTGGAGCGTGTCGAGCGCCGCACGGGCGGCCGCCGGCTCGGCGACGTCCGAAAGGTCGAGCGCCGCAGCCACCGCAGTGACGCCAATCTCGCGATAGAGACGCGCCAAAAGGGCGCGAGCGTCTTCAACTGCAGGCGGAAACGAAGGAAACTCGACATCGATCATTGCGGTTACTCGCTCTTGGGCAGATCGAGAATTGCCTTGCTTTGGTTAAGGTGGACTTAACCTCGGCCATTGTTTGCGGGTTTTCCCCAGCAGCCCCGGCTAACCCTTTTTTCTACTCAAACGGGCAAGTTCGACGGCGAGCTTAGCTATTGCTTCATGGATTGCAGGCATAAGCTTGTCGACCCGTGCAAAATGATTTTGCCGGGTACAGACGACAGGTTTTTGGAATGCCCTTCGACGCCATTCTCTTCGACAAGGATGGAACGCTCGTCGATTTCGACCAGACATGGGGCCCAGCCGCTTACGACGTCATGAAGACGCTCGCAGCCGGTCATGAGGGCGCCTTTCGCAGTCTCGCCGAGGTCACTCGTTTCAACCCGCGCGACAAGCACTTCTCTCCCGATTCGCCGTTTCTCACCGGCGATCCCGACATCTACGTGCCGTTGTGGGCGCGCGCGCTCGGGCGTCGCGACCTGCCGCGTCTGCATGAAGAGATCGCAAGCCTGTTCCGGATTGCGGCGCTCTCCAGCCTGACGCCGATCGGCGATCCCGCGGCGCTGACGCGCTGTCTCGGCGCGGACGGGTACCGGCTCGGCATCGTCTCGAACGATTCCGAAGGGTCGATCCGCCTGCAGGCAGGGATGCTCAACATCCTCGACGATCTCGATTTCATCGCCGGTCATGATTCCGGATTCGGGGCCAAGCCTGATCCCGGGATGATCGTCGCCTTCGCGGGCGCCTTTTGCCTGTCGCCGCACCGCATCGCGGTGGTGGGCGACACGGTGGCTGACGTGCGCGCGGCGCATGCGGCAGGCGCCGTCGCGATTGGCGTCCTGACCGGCCCGCGGCATCGCGAGGACATCGATGGCGCCGATTACGTCATCGATTCCATCGACGACCTGCCGGACCTGCTCGCCAGTCTGACCGGAGGGCGTCGCGCGTCAGCCCGCGGCTGAGCGGCGGACACGTCGTGCGCCGCCGGTCTGCTCGCGCACGAGGTCGCGCGTCGTGACGAGCAAGCGGTCGAGCGCGGCGAGCTGATCGGGCGGAAGGCGTCCCAACGTCTGCGCGACGAAATCTCGCTGCACGTTGATGCCCTGTTCGGCGAGCTTGCGGCCCGTCGCCGTGAGAAAGATCGCGTGCGATCGCTTGTCGCCCGCGATCGAGCGACGCTCGACGAGGCTTGCCGCCTCGAGTCGGTCGATCAGCCCCGAGATGTTGCCCTTTGTGACGTAGAGACGTTCGGCGAGTTCCTGCTGGCTGACGCCTTCGCGCTCGGTCAGCGTGGTCAGCACGTCGCATTGCGGCACCGACAGTCCGAGCTCGCGCACGATCGCCGTGATGGCAAGGTTGATTCGCGACTGCAGCCGGAGCAACCGAAACCACACGCGCGCCGCATCGGCTTGTTCGTTCATGTTCAACCTCGCCTCATCCACTTGAAGTTAGAGGGCGCGGGGCGACGGAGCAAGGCTTGCGCTGGCGCTGCGGCGGCGGGCGCCTTAGCGTTGCCGCCATGCGTCGCTTTCTGATCGAAGAACCTTACTCCAACGCCGCCATCTGGTGCCGTCGGCTCGCCCTTTTCGCCATCGCGGTCGCCGGCATCGGCATCGCCTTGGCCAAGCTCTCTCTGGTGGATCCGCTGTCGAGCCTTGCGGTTCTGTCGGCGGCGTTGCTGGTCGCCTGCGTGGCGGGACTGTTCGGCTTCTCCGCCTTCGTGGTGATCTGGCGCACGGGACGGCGCGGCGCCGGCGTGGCGCTCGCGGGCCTCGTGCTCACGGGCGCGCTGCTCGCCGTGCCGGCGTTTCTGGCCATCCAGGCGATCCGCCTGCCGACGCAGAACGACGCTTCGACCGATCTCGTCGATCCGCCGGACTTCTCGCGTTCGTCGGCGGCGCTGGCGGCGCGCGGCGGGCACGCCAATGGCGAATTGCCACAGGCGTGGCGCGAGGCGCAGCGCAAGACATGGCCGGACCTGCAGCCGATCATGCTCGATCTCGACATCGCCGAGGCCTGGCCGCTCGTCCAGGCCGCCGTGACGGCGCTGCGCTGGCGCGTCATCGAGCGTCAGGCGCCCGGCGGACGACAAGGCAATGCGCGGCTCGAAGCCATCGACTTCTCGTTCCTGCTCGGCTTCCCGGACGACATCACCATCCGCCTGCGCCCGGCGGCAGGGCAGACCCGCGTCGACATCCGCTCGGCCTCGCGCTACGGCCGGCACGATTTCGGCGTGAACCCGAAACGCATCGAGAAATTCGCAACGGAATTGCAGACGCAGCTCGACGCAAGATAGCCACTCGTCGGCGCGTTCCTCGGAATGACGGCGGTGGGAGTTCACGTCACGTTTCCCGTCATTGCGAGCGGAGCGAAGCAATCCAGTCACGGGCGCCGGCCCACGTGTCGCAACGCTGCGACGGCAAGCGCCCCACGCGCGGCCCCTGGATTGCTTCGCTGCGCTCGCAATGACGGCGGGTGGGAGTGCGCGTCACGTTTCCGATCGCCATTAACCTTCGCCCCGTCATTGCGAGCGGAGCGAAG
>JAQGKM010000191.1 GCA_028290125.1 Hyphomicrobiales bacterium
CGCGTCGCTGCCGCGCGCGATCAGGCGGATGCGGCCATCCTGCAGCTGGTCGATGCCGAACGGCGGCGAGGCCCAGCCGACATCGATCTGTCCGCTCATCGCCTGCGTGAGGGTGACGGCGGAGGCGCCCGTCGAGATCGGCTTCGCCGCGACCTTGAAGGTGTCGATCAGTGCGAGCAGCGTGGTGTGGGTGGAGGCGCCAATGGTGGAATAGGCGACGGTCTTGCCCGCCGTATCCTTGAATGTCTTGATTGGCGACGCGGCCGGCACATACCAGAAGAGATCGCCCGTGCCGGTGGTGCCGGCGGAAATGATGCGCACCGGCGCGCCCTTGGCGTAGGCGCCGAGCGCGGCTGCGGTGCCGGCGGCGATGCCGATGTCGATCGAACCCGAGATGACGGTCTGCATCGTCTCGCCGCCGCCATTGGTGAACAGGCTCTCGATCTCGATCCCGTGCTTGCGGAAGATGCCGGCGCGCTTGCCGACTTCCGGCACGCAGGTGTCCCAGTTGCCGGGCGCGCCGATGGCCAGTTTGAACGTGTCGAGCGGTTGTTGCGCGGAAGCCGTTGAGGCTGTCGTGGCGGCGATGCACAGCGCAAGCGCCAGCCCTGAGAGACGAGGCGACGTGGGCGTCCTGCGCATTCTTTGCTCCTGATTTGACCAGGCGAGGGTCAGCCGGAGAGCAAATCAAGTCAAGCACGCGGGCGCCCGATCGCCGTGCATATGCTGCTGTTTGCTTGTGCCATGCAGCAAACGGGAGGCAGTCGTCTTTCTTTGTTCTTTACGCGTACAGCCCGATACAAAAGAAAACGCCGGGCTGGGCCCGGCGCTGTCCTTCAATCGTCTTGCTATTCTCAGTGCACGCTCGGGCGCGGGCTTCTTAATGCACGCTCGGGCGCGGGCCTTCGCGCAACCAGGGTTCTGAGAAAACCGCATCTTCGAGCGACTGCAGCCGGCTCTTGCGCAGGCGACGCTCGATCCACTCCTCGGCTTCTCGACGCGTGCGGAAGCCTTCCTTCTTTTCGTACACGCCATCCCCATGCGCGATCATGATGTAATTGCCTCCGCCGATCTGATCCCAGATGACGAATTGCGACCGTAGTTCCCGCATAAGGTGCTCCTTCACTTTCACGCACTAGTACTAAGCTTTGCAGTGCTTCTTCGTCCCCTGAACTCGACTGGACGGAGTTACGCTAAAGGCCTTGCTAGCCTCTGTATACTTAAGACGGATATGGCTTCGCTTGATTCGACGCAAAAGCTAATCACATTTTTGTCATGGAACCACTTACCCACTATTTCCAAGATTTCAACAGGTATTTTCATGCAGGAGAAGGGCTTATTGCGCTTCTGTCTCGCTAGCTCATATCGGAAGAGGTGGGCCCCCGCCATCTTCCTGGCCGAAAGCCGGGGCCGTGCAGCGCAACATGCTTAATAAAGGTCGGCCGGAAAACAACATATGTCGTGCCGGCAGCAAGGATATTCGGGGGCCGCCGAGGTCTAATCTTCATGTAGGAAAATTGAGGGGAACTTCCGTCAAATTTGGCGCGTTCTACAGCCGCCTTGGTCCATTTTCGCCCCCCAGCCCCGGACCTGGGCAGAAAGCCCGGCTTCATGCCGGGCTTTCACTTTTTTGGGCCTTGTGTGGGGCAGTGGCCGGTGACGATGCATCATCACCGGTAACCATTTTTGCAGGGTGAAAGCTCAGCCTCCGCCCCTGTACTCTCTCACGTCGCCCGGTGCCCCGTCGTGGCCGCGCCGCGTTCCTCGCCCGGCGTCACGTGCACGTCGATCAGGCAGACGCCGCCCGCCGCCAGGATTTCCGCCCCGCGCTTCATGGCCGGGCCGAGGTCCGCCGGGTCGATGATCGGGCCGATGCCCACGGCTCCCTGCGCCTCCGCGAACTTCGCCAGATCAACATCCGGATCCGAGATCCGCTGGCCGATCCAGCGATTGCCCAGCACGCGGTCGCGGCGCCTGGCGACCGTCTCCTGGTGCAATTCATCATTGAAATAGGAGCGGTTGTTGTTGATGACGAGCATCAGCGGGATCTGGTGGCGCGCCGCTGTCCAGAGCGCATGGCCGCCCATCAGGAAGTCGCCGTCGCCCAGCACGCCGACCGTCTTGCGGCCGGCGTCGGCCATCGCCACCGCAACGCCGATCGAGATCGACGGCATTCCGCCAATGCCGCCGCCGCCGTCCTTGCCCATGTAGGTGAGGGGCGAATGGGCCGGCCAAAGGTCCATCGGGAACTTGCGGCAGACGCCGGTGAGCGTGACCTCATCCTGGTTCGGGAAGGCCTCCTTCAGCGCCAGCGCGAGCTGATCGACGTTGATGCGGCTCTCGTCGCGCTCGGGGATCTTGCGGATTTCCTTGTGCCAGCAGGGCGTCGAGCCGGGGCCGAGTTCATCCACCAGATCGGCGATCACCGCGTCGGGCGAGGCCGCCATGAAGATGTCGAGCTCGGGGAGGGCGAGATAATTGGCGTGCGCGCCATTGTGCAGATGCTGGTCCATGGAGACATGCACGGCCTTGGCCTTGAGCTTCTCGCCCTTGATCCGCAGCGCGCTGTCGAGGTCGACCCAGTCGAAGGCGACGATGACGTCGGCGGCCTTCAGCATGTCGCGCACATACTCGGCCGAGCGAC
>JAQGKM010000207.1 GCA_028290125.1 Hyphomicrobiales bacterium
TGCCGGGCGCCAGGGGCATCGGCGTGAAGACCGCCGCGCAGCTCATCGGCGAATATGGCGACCTCGACCGGCTGCTGGCGCGCGCGCACGAGATCAAGCAGCCCAAGCGCCGCGAGACCCTCACGGACCCCGAGAGCGTCGCGCTGATCCGCGTGTCGCGCCAGCTCGTGCAGCTTGTCGAAGATGTCGCGCTCGAAACGCCACTCGACGATCTCACGCTGTTCGAACCAGACGGCGCGAAGCTCGTCGCCTTCCTGAAGGCGCTGGAGTTCACCACCATCACCAAGCGCGCCGCCGAAATTTACGGCGTCGACGCCACCGCGATCGAGGCCGATCCCGAACTCGCCGGCCCGAGCGGCTGGCGCGGCCGCAACGGCGAATTCGTGACGCCCCCGGCGGCGCCCGTTGCAGCGGCCTCGCCGGTCGCGCCCGCGAAACCGGGCGAGACCGCGACCGCTTCACCGGCGACGCTCGCCGCGCAACGTGTCGCGGAGGCGAGCAAGAGCGCCATCGCGCGCGACCGCTACGAAACCGTGCAGGACATGACACGCCTCGACGCGTGGCTCGCCGAGGCCTACGAGGCCGGCGTGGTGGCGATCGATACGGAGACGACGTCGCAGGACGCCATGCAGGCCGAACTGGTCGGCGTCGCGCTGGCGACGGCGCCGGGCCGCGCCTGCTACATCCCGCTGGCGCATCTCGGCGAAGGATCGGGCGATCTCTTCGGCGGCACAGCCCTCGCGCCGGGCCAGTTGCCCCAGGCGCAGGTGATCGAAAAGCTGCGTCCGCTTCTCGAAGATCCGGGCGTGCTCAAGATCGCCCACAACATGAAATTCGACTCGCAGATCTTCAGCGCCTACGGCATCGACCTGCGCGGTTTCGACGACACGCTGCTGATGTCCTACGTGCTCGATAACGGCCTCAACGGCCACGGCATGGACGAGCTGGCCGCCAAGCATCTCGGCCATACGACGATCCAGTTCGGCGAGGTCGCCGGCACGGGCAAGAGCTTCATCGGCTTTGCCCGCGTGCCGATCGACCGTGCGACGGAATTTTCGGCCGAGGACGCCGACGTCACCTTCCGGCTCTGGCGCCTGTTCCGGCAGCGCCTCGTCGCCGAGGGCATGACGCGCGTGTATGAGACGCTGGAGCGCGCGCTGTCGCCGACGCTGGCGCGCATGGAGCAGCGCGGCGTCTCGATCGATCGCGCCATCCTGTCCCGCCTGTCGGGCGAATTCGCGCAGACGATGGCGCGGCTCGAGGCCGAGATCCACGAGCTTGCGGGCGAGACGTTCAACCTCGGCTCCCCCAAGCAGCTCGGCGACATCCTGTTCGGCAAGATGGGCCTGCCGGGCGGCAAGAAGACCGCCACCGGCGCCTGGTCGACATCGGCCAGCGTGCTCGACGACCTCGCCGAACTCGGGCACGAACTGCCCTCGCGCATTCTCGAATGGCGGCAGGTGTCGAAGCTGAAATCGACCTACACGGACGCCCTTCCGGGCTACGTCAATCCGCGCACGAAGCGCGTCCACACCAACTACGCGATGGCGCTGACGACGACCGGGCGCCTGTCGTCCTCCGATCCGAATTTGCAGAACATTCCGGTTCGCAACGAGGAAGGCCGGCGCATCCGCACCGCCTTCGTGGCCGCGCCGGGCAAGAAGATCCTGTCGGCCGACTATTCGCAGATCGAGCTGCGCATCCTCGCGCATGTCGCCGACATCCCGCAATTGCGCCGCGCCTTTGCGGAGGGCCTCGATATTCACGCCATGACGGCGTCTGAAATGTTCGGCGTGCCGATCGAGGGCATGCCGTCGGAGGTGCGACGTCGCGCCAAGGCGATCAACTTCGGCATCATCTATGGCATTTCCGCCTTCGGCCTCGCCAACCAGCTCGGCATCGGCCGCGAGGAAGCGGGCGCCTACATCAAGAAGTATTTCGAGCGCTTCCCGGGCATTCGCGACTACATGGAATCGACGCGCAGCTTCGCGCGCGAGAACGGGCTGGTGACGACCATCTTCGGCCGCAAGTGCCACTATCCGCGCATCAAGGCGTCGAACCCGTCGGAGCGCGCCTTCAACGAGCGCGCGGCGATCAATGCGCCGATCCAGGGCTCGGCGTCCGACATCATCCGCCGCGCCATGGTGCGGATGGATGGCGCGCTCGCCGACGCGAAGCTCTCCGCCCAGATGCTCCTGCAGGTGCATGACGAACTCGTGTTCGAGGTGCCGGAGGACGAAGTCGAGGCGACGATCCCGGTCGTGCGCCTCGTGATGGAGGACGCACCCCATCCGGCGCTTCGCCTCGCGGTGCCGCTGCAGGTCGACGCCAAGGCTGCCGCCAATTGGGACGAGGCGCACTAGGGCCACTTGATTGAGCTCAGGCTTCGCGTAATTCTCTCGCCCGTCATTGCGAGCGAAGCGAAGCAATCCAGAGGCCCCGCTTCGCTCCTCGCAATTGTGCAGGTTCACCAATTCGCTGATCAAAAAGCCTGCAAGTGACGCATCGGGTCCCCCTCCCCCTTGAGGGGAGGGGTTAGGGGTGCGCAGCGAGTCGCCCTCCCCTCAAGGGGCAGGGGAATGGCGTGCGTCGGGTGAAAGAGTTCGATCAACGAATTGTTGAACCTGTACAGCAATGACGAACGGGGAGACTTGCGTTTGAAAAAGATGATCTGGGCCGTTGCGTTCGGCCTCGCCCTCACCTCGCCCGCGCTCGCGGCGGAAGGGCTCGACGGCGCGAAGATGCCGCTGCTCTGGGCCATTCCGTTCGCCGGCATGCTGCTGTCGATCGCGCTCGGGCCACTGCTCTTCGCCGACGTCTGGCATCATCATTACGGCAAGATCTCCGCCGCCTGGGGGCTGCTGATCGCCGCCCCGATGCTGGCGATCTACGGCTTCGACGCCACCGCGCATGTCCTCTTCCACACGACAGCGCTCGAATACATTCCATTCATCCTCATGCTGACCGCCCTGTTCACTGCCGCCGGCGGCCTTGTCGTGCGCGGCAACCTGCATGGCGCGCCCGTCCTCAACACGAGCCTGCTGGCGCTCGGCACGATCATGGCGAGCATCATCGGCACGACCGGCGCCGCCATGGTGCTGATCCGCCCGCTGCTGCGCGCCAACGACAACCGCAAGCACAACGTGCATGTCGTGGTGTTCTTCATCTTCCTCGTCGCCAACATCGGCGGTTCGCTGACGCCGATCGGCGATCCGCCGCTGTTTCTGGGCTTCCTTCGCGGCGTCAGTTTCAGCTGGACGCTGGTCCACCTGTGGCCCGAGACGCTGTTTGCGGCGGTGGTCCTGCTGTCGATGTTCTTCGCCATCGACACGTGGCTCTACCGTCGCGAGGGCTGCGTGGCGCCTGATCCGACGCCGGATTCGCGCATCGCCGTCACGGGTCTCGTCAATCTCGGCCTCATCGCCGTCGCGATCGCCGCCATCGTGATGAGCGGCGCCTGGAAGCCGGGCATTTCCCTCGACGTTCTGGGCACGAAGCTCGAACTGCAGAACCTTCTGCGCGAGGCGGTCATGATCGGCGTCACCTTCGCGTCGCTGGCGCTGACCAAGAATGTCGACCGCGCACTGAACGGTTTCGAATGGGGCCCGATCGTCGAAGTGGCCAAACTGTTCGCCGCGATCTTCGTCACCATCGTGCCGGTGATGGCCATGCTGAACGCCGGCGCCGCCGGCGCCTTCGCACCGCTCGTGGCGCTGGTGACGGAGGCCAATGGCGCGCCCAACAATGTCGCGTATTTCTGGCTGACGGGGCTGCTGTCGTCGTTCCTCGACAATGCGCCGACCTATCTGGTGTTCTTCGAACTTGCGGGCGGCGACGCCGCGCATCTGATGGCCGACATGGCCACGACGCTGGCGGCGATCTCGCTCGGCGCGGTGTACATGGGCGCCAACACCTACATCGGCAACGCGCCCAACTTCATGGTCTACGCCATCGCCCGCCGCGCCGGCGTCGAGATGCCGAGCTTCTTCGGCTACATGCTGTGGTCAGGCGCGATCCTGGTGCCGCTGTTCCTGGTGATTACGGTGTTGTTCTTGAAGTGATCTCAGCCTCGTCATTGCGAGGAGCGAAGCGACGCGGCGATCCATCTTTGGCAGCCGTTAGATGGATTGCTTCGTCGCTTCGCTCCTCGCAATGACGAAACAAAAATGGCGGCTCCAAGAGCCGCCATTTTAAGTTTCTTATTCAGACGATGCTTATTCAGCCGCTATCTTCGACGTCGGCGCCGCCTTGCGGACCTTCTCGTCGACGTGGCTTTCGAAGTTCACGAAGTTCTTGCGGAACATCTCGCGCAGGTGCTTCGCGGTCGCGGCGAATTCGGACTTGGAGGCCCAGGTCTTCACCGGATCGAGAATGTGCGGCTCGACGCCCGGCACCGAGACAGGCACCGCGAGGCCGAAGTAGGGGTCGGTGCGGAACTCGACCTTCGACAGCGAACCGTCGAGAGCGGCCGTCAGCAGGCGGCGCGTCACGCGGATCGGCATGCGACGGCCGGTGCCTTCCTTGCCGCCGGTCCAGCCGGTGTTGAGCAGCCAGCAATCGGCATGATGCTTGGCGATGAGTTCGCGCAGCAGGTTGCCATACTCGGAGGGGTGCAGCGGCAGGAACGGATGGCCGAAGCAGGTCGAGAACGTCGCTTCCGGCTCGGTCACGCCCTTTTCGGTGCCCGCCACCTTGGCGGTGTAGCCCGACAGGAAGTGGTACATGGCCTGCGCGGGATCGAGCTTCGAGATCGGGGGCAGCACGCCGAACGCGTCGCAGGTCAGCATCACGACGTTCTTCGGATGGCCGGCGCGGCCGGTGTCCGAGGCGTTCGAGATGAAGTCGAGCGGATAGGCGATGCGGGTGTTTTCCGTCTTCGAATCGTCGTCGAAATCGGGATGGCGGGTGATCGGATCGAGAACCACGTTCTCCATCACCGTGCCGAAACGCTCGGTCGTGGAATAGATCTCCGGCTCGGCTTCGCGCGACAGCTTGATCGCCTTGGCGTAGCAGCCGCCTTCGAAGTTGAAGACGCCTTCCTTCGACCAGCCATGCTCGTCGTCGCCGATGAGGATACGGTTGGGATCGGCCGAGAGCGTCGTCTTGCCGGTGCCCGACAGGCCGAAGAAGATCGCGACTTCGCCTTCCTTGCTGACGTTGGCCGAGCAATGCATCGGCATGACGTTCTGCTTGGGCAGGATGTAGTTGAGGTAGGTGAAGACCGACTTCTTCATCTCGCCGGCGTAGCTGGTGCCGACGATCAGCATGATCTTGCGCGTGAAGTCGATGGCGACCATCGTCTCCGACTTGCCGCCATGGCGCTTCGGATCGTTTTTGAAGGTCGGCAGGTCGATGATCGTCAGGTCCGAGGTGTAGGAGGCGAGCTCTTCACGCTTCGGACGGATCAGCAGGTTGCGAATGAACAGCGAGTGCCAGGCGAATTCGCAGATGACGCGCGGCTTGCAGCGGAAGGCCGGATCGGCGCCGCCGAAGAGATCCTGAACGAACAGGTCCTTGCCTTCGGCATGCTTGATGACGTCGGCCAGCAGCGTCTCGAACTGCTCGGGCGTGATGGAATTGTTGTTTTCCCACCAGATGACGTTTTCGGTGTTGCCGTCGCGGACGGTGTGCTTGTCCTTCGGCGAACGACCCGTGTGGATGCCGGTCTCGGCGTTGATGGCGCCGCCCGGCACCAGCACCGCTTCATTGCGGCGAAGGGACTCTTCATACAGCATCGGCGCTTCGAGATTGTAGGCGACGCTGTTGAGGTTCTTGAAGCCGAAATTCTCGACCGTGAACGACGGATTGAAAATGCCGGTCTGTTTCATCGCCTTCTCCAGATGCATCTGCGCGGGAGCCGCCTGCCCGGAGGGAGGCCGCATTAAATACGGTGATGCGACCCTTTATTCCGCGCAGGGCCTCAGAGCAAGGGCAAGATCGCCATAACTCTCGACACAGTAAATCTCTCGCAGCGCACAATGGCCGTCGCGACTGTACTTCAGCCTCTCGCCTGTGCGGCGAGCGTAACCAGCGACTGACGAAGTGCGCCGGCGTCGGTGACGCGCGTGGCGAAGACAAGCCGCGCCGTCTGGTCGCCGCTCGCCAGATCCATGCCTTCGGGATCGATGCCGCTCGCGCGCCAGCGGCCCTTGGGCGCGCCGCAAAGCTTCTCGGCGTAGAGCGCCAGCGCGTCCGCATGGTCGGCGTTCATGTGCTCGATCGCGCCTTCCTCGGCCTCGGCCAGCGCGGTCGCGTCGGCGACGTCGAGCAACAGCTGCGCTCCATCGTAAGCGGCAGCCTTGGCGAAGCCGCCATTGAGGTGGCCGCGCGCGACGTCGAGCCGCCAGAACGAGAAGTCGCCGAAATCGGCGTAGAGCGCGGACTTGGGATGGCGTGCGAGAAAACGGCGACGAGCCTCCACGCGCGCGTCGCCCTCGAGCCGCACGGCCGCGCCCGAGACGGTGAGGCGTGGATGGGCGAGGGGATCGCCCTTGCCAGTCTCGGCCAGCAGCAGGGACGCGCGCGGATCGCGATCGAGGAACTGGGTATGGGCCGACAGGCCCGACATCAGCAGCAGCGGCGCGCCGTCGAAGGCGGTCGCGACGTTCACCAGCGACGAGAACGGGGCGCCGCCCGAATCCAGCGTCGCCAGCGCGCCGGCGCGGGTCGCGCGCAGAAGGCGGCGGGCTTCCGCCAGGCCGTCATAGCCGGGCGGCAGCTCGAACTTGCGTTCCGGGGCTGGCGTTTCGCTCATGGCTCGC
>JAQGKM010000218.1 GCA_028290125.1 Hyphomicrobiales bacterium
TTCCGCGCGGTCTGCCACATGGGCGGTTTCATCGGCATCTGTGCGCCGATCTTCGAAATCCGCGACATCGCGGGCGACGCGTCCGATCTCCTCATCCGCAGCAGCGCGCTCGGCGCGGGCGTCGCCAAGTCGCTCGGCGACGGCAATGTCGTGCTGATGCGCGGCCATGGATCGACCGTCGTGGGCGACCGCCTGAAGCAGGCGGTGTTCCGCGCGGTCTACACAGAAAACAACGCCAGACTGCAGGCTGAAGCGATGCGGCTCGGCCCCATCGAGGCGCTCACCGCAGGCGAGGCCGAGACCACCGCGCGGGTCATCGACACGCAAGTGGACCGCGCCTGGGATTTATGGAAGATGCAGGCCGAAGGCAGGATTTGACCTCGTCATTGCAAGGAGCGAAGCGACGCGGCAATCCATCGTCGGCCTCACGTGCGGCCATTGGATTGCTTCGCTTTGCTCGCTATGACGGCGCACGATAAAGGACACAACATGCGACTTGCAAGATTTGACGGCAACCGGTTCGGCCTCGTCGATGGCGACGATGTCATCGACGTGACGGAGGCGCTCGCCGCCCTGCCCGCGCAATCCTATCCGTTTCCGCGCACCGACGTGCTGATCGAGAATTTCGAGAAGCTGCGCCCGGCGCTCGAAGCTGCGGCGAAGTCCGGCGCACGCAAGAAGCTCGCGGACGTGATGCTGCTCGCGCCCGTCGCCAATCCCGGCAAGATCGTCGCCGCGCCGGTGAACTACAAGAAGCACCTCGAAGAGGCGCGCGCGGATGCGGGTATCCATCACCAGCAGCAGGTTGGCGAAATCCAGAAGGTCGGCCTGTTCCTGAAGGCGACGAGCTCCGTCATCGGCGCAGGCGAAACCATTCTCATTCGCCACGACGAGCGCCGCAACGACCACGAGATCGAACTCGCGGTGGTGATCGGCAAGACGGCAGACCGCGTCAGCAAGGAAGACGCGCTGAACTACGTCGCCGGCTATTGCATCGGCCTCGACATGACGATCCGCGGCCCCGAGGAACGTTCGCTGCGCAAGTCGCTCGACACGTTCACGGTGCTGGGTCCGTATTTCGTCAGCGCGGATGAAATCGGCGATCCCGCGGGTCTCGATCTCGTGCTCACGGTCGATGGCGAAGCGCGCCAGACCGCCAACACACGCGACCTCGTTCTCGATGTGCCCACACTGATCTCATGGGCGTCGTCCTTCTACACGCTGCATCCGGGCGACGTGATCCTGTCGGGCACGCCTGAGGGCGTCGGGCCTGTCGTGCCCGGCAACACCATTCGCGCGACGATCTCCAAGGTGGGATCGATGGATGTGAAGGTTGGGCACATCTAAAAGTAAGTATCCCCTCTCCCGCCTGGCGGGAGAGGGAGATGCCGTCATTGCGAGCGCAGCGAAGCAATCCAGAGGCCGCGCGTGAGGCCTTCGTCACCATCGCAAGCGTTGCGCCAATGCCGATGACCCGGGACTGGATTGCTTCGCTCCGCTCGCAATGACGGCGCAGTTACTTCGTGAATCGCGGAAACAACTCCAGCGCATTCTCGCGCTCGACCTGCGCAAAAATGTCCGCCAGCTCCGGCATCGTGCGCATCGCCACAATCTGCTCGTCGACATATTCGCGATGGATATACGGCCAATCGCTGCCGAACATGATGTGCGAGGGCTCGGTCACCACGCGCAGCGACGCCATCGCGGCGCGCGAGCCCGAGATCGCCGTGTCAAAATAGAACTTCCCGATGTAGGGCGTCACGCCCACCGGCACGCGGTCCTTGAAGTCGGGCGGGCCGTTCGGGTCCTGCTCTTCCATCAGTTTCAGGCGCAGCGAAATGTACGGCAGGCAGCCGCCGGCATGCGCGAGGATCCAGCGGATGTTCGGATATTTCCGCATCTGCTCGTTGTAGATGAGGTTCGCGGCGATGCGCGTCGTCTCGAACGGATATTCGACGATCGAACCCCACATCTTCAGCGTCAGCTCGTCGACGAAGGACGGCCGCGCCGGATGCACGAAAACGTTCACCTTGCGGCGGTCGAGCTCCGCGTAAAGCGCGTCGGCGCGCGGGTCGCCGATGTAGATGCCGTTCTGATTGGTGAGCAGGATGACGCCATCCGCTTTCAGAACGTCGAGCGCATGAGCGAGCGCGGCGAGCGCGCCATCGACATCGGGAAACGGAAGCGGCGCAAAGAAGCCGAGTTTCGACGGATGACCCGAAACGAATTTCGCCAGCGCCTCGCCGGTCGTCTCACAGAGATAGCGCGCATTGGCGTCGTCGCCATGGTGGACGCCCGCGACCGAGAGCGGATTGACGACAGCGGCGTCGATGCCGAACTGCCCCATGGTTTCGATCAAGGCCTGCGGATCGCTGTTCTTGCGCAACGGCCGCGACGGATCGGATGCGCCCGAGCGCACGAGCGCGCGCTCATATTCCGGCAGGACGCAATGATGGTGCACGTCGATGAAACGCAGGCCCGCGCCGGGCCCCTGCTGAGTGCTCATGAATCTCCCCCCTGTTTTGCCGCGCACAATGGCGATGCGCCTTCGATCTGGCAAGCCGACCCTGTCGCGAGAGCGTCACGCGCGGGCTCTAGAGGCAAACACATGTATTTGGCGGGCCTGCCCTGCGTTGCTACACTTCCCTCTGGTCAATAACCGGGCGTGCTGATGCCATCCATTGAAGTCGAGCTCAAGTTCGCCCTCCCGCCCGATGCGGCGGCCAGGCTGGAAGCGCATCCTGTCCTGCAAGCGGCGACCGAGACAGATGCCCGCACCCACGCCGCCATCTACTTCGACACGCCCCGCCACGATCTCAGGAAGGCGCTGATCGCCTGCCGCATCCGCGATGAATCCGGGCAGCGCGTCCAGACCGTGAAAGCCTCGACGGGCGACGCGACCGCGCGCAACGAGTGGGAACAGCCGGCGCAGGGCGAAACGCCCGATCTCACCGACGTGCCCCTGCCCCGCGCCGTGCGCAAGGCGCTTGCCGGCGCGCCGCTGGAACCGATGTTCGCCGTCAATGTCGAGCGGCGCATCTGGCTCGTGACGCAAGGCGCCAGCCTCATCGAGGCCGCCTTCGACCGCGGCTGGATCGTCGCCGACGAACGCAGCGCGCCGGTCTGCGAGTTCGAGCTGGAATTGAAACAGGGCGACGCGCGCGACCTGTTCGAGCTGGCGCGAAGGCTCGCGAGCGACCTGCCGCTCGACCTCGACCTCCGGTCCAAGGCGCAGCGCGGCTGGAACTTGAAGGACGGACGCAACGACATCGTCAGCGAAACGCCGGCGCCGGAAATGAAGGGCACGGCGAGCTTCGCCGAAGGGCTGACCACATTGGCGCAAGCCTGTCTCGAGCCGCTGTCCGCCAACGTGCCGGTGCTTCGCGCGACGCAAGCTCCCGAAGCCCTGCATCGCACGCGCACGGCGGTGCGACGCCTGCGGGCGCTCCTGCGCGTCTTCGCGCGACATCTCAGGGACGACGCCTTCGACGATCTCACCGGCGAGCTGAAATCGCTGTCGCGCGCGCTTGGCTCCGCCCGCGATCTCGATGTGGTCGACAAGAGGCTCGCGCTCGGCGCGGCGCTGTCGACGCGGCGCGAGATCGCCTATGCGCGCGTGGCCGACGTGCTCGCCGCGCCTCGTTATCGTCGGCTGCTGATCGACCTCGCCGCCTGGCTCTCCGGCGGCGCATGGCGGACGCGCAAGCCGCGGAAACAGACGCGCGGCGCCATCGCCGACATCGTCGCGCTCGAGATGCACCGCTGGGACAATCGCATCCGCAAGGGCGCGGAAAGCATGGGCAGCCTCGACGCGGAGGAGCGACACAAGGTGCGCATTCGCGCCAAGAGCCTCGCGTATGTCTGCGAGCTGACAGCTGGCCTCGTCGCGCGCAGCGAACGCAAGGAGCGCAACGCCTATCTGAAGGCGCTGAAGGGCATGCAGTCGGCGCTGGGCGAACTGAACGACGCCCGCGTCAGCGCGGAGCTGATCGACGAACTCGGCCCCGAGGCCGACAAGGACGTGTTGCGCCATGCGGCCAGACGCAACGGGCGCGACGCCGACAAGCTCGACGCCCGCGCCCGCAAGGCCGTCGCGCGATACCTTGAGGCGCCCCGGCCGTTCGAGGGCTGACCGCGCCGAACTTGGCGACGGCGTCGCGCCGGTCTATCCTCCCGGGCAATAAGATACGGGAGGACATCATGCGCTCGAAACGGGCCATTCAGGCACTGCTCATGGCCGCGTCGGCGCTCGGCGCCGCGCAGGCTCCTGCGCTTGCGCAGACCGCCACGGCCGATTTCTACCGCGACAACGCCATCAATCTCATCATCGGTTTTCCGGTCGGCGGCGGCTACGACATCTACGGACGCATGGTCTCGCGCCATCTCGGCAAGCACATTGCCGGCGCGCCCAAGATCGTGCCGCAGAACATGATCGGCGCCGGCGGCATGAAGGCGGCGAACTTCATGTATGGCGTCGCCCCGAAGGACGGCACGACGCTCGGCATCATCCCCGACACCACGCCCTCCGAAGAACTGCTCGGCACCAACGGCGTCGCCTATGTTTCGAAGAACTTCAACTGGATCGGCCGCATCAGCGCGAGCACCAACGTGCAGGTGCTGTGGGCGCCGTCTGGCGTGAAGAACATCGAGGACGCGCGCGCGAAGGAATCCGTGCAGGGCGGCAGCGGGCCGATGGCGCCTGCCGTCATCTATCCGAAACTCCTCAACGCGCTCGGCGGCACCAAATTCAAGATGGTGACCGGCTATGGCGGCGCGGCGGAGAGCTGCCTCGCCATGGAAAAGGGCGAGATCGACGGCTGCCTGCTCGCATGGTCGACGGTGAAAGCCGCCAAGCGCGACTGGCTGGAAAACAAGAAGGCCAACATCGTCGTGCAATGGGGCGCCACGCGCCATCCTGAACTGCCCGACATCCCCACCATGGTCGAACTCGGCAAGACGCCGGAGGACCGCGCGATTCTTGCGCTCTACGCGAGCGCGACCGAGATCGGCAAATCCATCGTCGCCCCGCCGGGCGTGCCCGCCGAACGCGTCGCGCTTCTGCGGCGCGGCTTCGACGCCATGCTGAAGGACCCTGAATATCTCGACGAGGTGAAGAAGTTCGGACTCGATTTCGAGCCGCTGTCGGGCGAAGACATGCAGAAATATGTCGATGAGCTCGCCAAGACGCCGGCAGCGGTTCTATCGCGCGCCAGAGACGTCCGCGACGGCAAATAACAAGAAAAGGGAGCGCCCACGTGGCCCACAAGCAAATTGAGAATGGTACTGCGGCGGAAGCCTATCTGACGGTCATGAAGGACCGCGGCATCGATTATCTCTTCGCCAATGCCGGGACCGACTTCGCCCCGCTGATCGAGGCGATGGCCAAGATCGAGATCACCGGCGGCGCGAGCCCGAAGCCCATCACCGTGCCGCACGAGAATGTCGCGGTCGGCATGGCGCTCGGCTATTACCTCATCACCGGCAAGCCGCAGCTCGTCATGGTGCATGTCAATGTCGGGACCGCCAATGCGATCTGCGGCGTGATGAACGCCTGGCGCGGCAATGTGCCGATCCTGTTCTCCGCCGGCCGCACGCCCTACAGCGAGGAAGGCGGCCTGATGGGCGAACGCTCCGGCGAAATCCACTGGCCGCAGGAAATGCGCGACCAGGGCGCCATGCTGCGCGAATTCGTGAAGTGGGATTACGAGCTTCCCAACCATCAGGTGATCGAGCCCGCGGTCGATCGCGCCATCAACATTGCGATGAGCGAGCCGAAGGGTCCGATCTATCTCACCCTGCCGCGCGAAGTTCTAGCGGCGCCGATCGACACCTTCTCGTACTCGTCGCCCTCGCGCCACCGCACGCCCTCGGCGCCCTATGCCGATCCCGCCGCCATCGATGAAGCCGCCGAGATGATCGCGCGGGCGGAAAACCCGGTCATCATCACGTCGAGCGCCGGACGTGACACCGGCGACGTCGCGCGTCTTGCGGCGCTTGCCGACTGCTTTGCAATCCCCGTCGTGCAACGCAAGCCCCGCTACATGGCGCTGCCGACGGATCATGAAATGCATCTGGGCTACAACCCCGACGCCTTCCTCGAAAAGTCCGATTGCGTCATCGTGCTCGAATGCGATGTGCCGTGGATTCCCTCCAAGAAGGCGCCGCTGCCCGACGCGAAGATCATCCACATCGCCGTCGACCCGCTGTTCTCCTCCTATCCGATGCGCGGCTTCGCCAGCGATCTCGGCATCACCGGCGTGCTGTCGGGAACGTTGCCGATGCTGACCGAAGCGCTGAAGCTGCGCGCGCCGAAAGCCCGCGACCGCATCGAGGCGCGCCGCAAGCGCCTTGCGGACACGCGCGCCAACCAGCGCGCGCGCTGGGCCGAGATCCTCGACAAGGGCCGCACGCAGGACCCGCTGCATCCTGCGTGGATCACGCATTGCGTCAACGAGGTGAAGAGCGACGACACGATCCTCATCAAGGAATCGCCTCTCACCTGGGAACATCTCGATCTCACCGTGCCCGGCACCTTCTTTTCGGCCGGCGCCGCCGGTGGCCTCGGCTGGGGATTGGGCACCGCGCTTGGCATGCAGATCGCCGCCCCCGGGCGCAAGGTCATCTGCACGGTGGGCGACGGCGCCTATATGTTCGGCAACCCAGTCCCGGCGCATTATGTGGCGCGCGCCGAGAAGCTGCCGATCCTCACCATCGTGTTCAACAACCAAATGTGGGGCGCGGTGAAGCGCAACACGCGCGAGGTCTATCCGGGCGGCTATGCGGCGAAATCCAACCGCGAACCGCTGACCTATTTCGACCACGAGATCGGGTTCGAGAAAGCGGTCGAGACATCGGGCGGCTACGGCGAGCGCGTCAGCAACCCCGCCGAAATGCCACATGCGATGCGTCGCGCGATGGAAGCCGTCGAGGGCGGCAACCAGGCGCTGCTCAACGTCATCTGCTCGGGGCCCTGAGGCGCCGACAAGATTTGCTTGCCATTCGCGCGTGCGGTTGGCAGCTTGATCACGGGTCCGGGGCCGGGGGGCGCCCGGACGCAAGCAGGCCGCACAAGAGCCTGCTCGGCAAGATTAGTGGAGGATCGACGATGAAATCTGCAAGGCTCGCGCTGCTGACGGCGCTCTTCCTCTCGCCTTGCATCACCGCCCACGCAGACCCGGCGGATTTCTATCGCGGCAAGACGATCAACCTCGTCGTCGGCTACGGACCGGGCGGCGGCTACGATCTCTTCGCGCGCCTGCTCGCCCGCTACATGCCCAACCACATGCCCGGAAAGCCCGGCGTCGTGGTGCAGAACATGCCAGGCGCCGCCTCGCTGCGCGCCACCAATTACCTCGCCGTCACGGCGCCGAAGGACGGCACGGTCATAGCCGCCTTCGACCGCAACATGCCGCTCATCGCGGTCATCGGCGGCAATCCGAATGTGCAGTTCGATCCGCTGAAGCTGACATGGCTCGGCACGATGTCGGACTCGACCGAGGATTCCTTCACGCTCTTCATGCGCAAGCGCGCCGATGTCAAAGGCATCGAGGACCTGCGCCGCCCCGGCGGACCACAGATCACGGTGGGCGTCACCAGCGCCGGCGCAACCGATCACGATGTGACCGTGCTGCTGAAAGACGTGCTCGGCCTCAACATCAAGCTCGTGCCGGGCTACCAGGATTCCAACACCATCGGGCTCGCGGTCGAGAACGGCGAACTGGATGGCCAGTTCGTCAACTACGTGAGCACGAAAGTCGGCAAGCCCGCATGGGCCGACCCGAAGGGCAAGATGCAGGTCCTCATGCAGTTCGCGCGCAAGACGCGGCATCCCGAATTGCCGGATGTGCCGACCGCGCTCGAGCTTTCAAAAAGCGAGAACGCCACCCAGATGATCGAGATGGCGGAGATCCCCTATCTCGTCGCGCGGCCCTATGCTGCGCCTCCCGGCATTCCGGCCGACCGCGCGGAAGCCCTGCAGACTGCGTTCATGGCGACCGCGCGCGATCCCGATTTCGCGCGCGAGGCCGCCAAGATCAATCTCGAACTGACGCCGCTCGACGCGAAGCAGACGCTCGCCGTCGTGCAACGGCTCGCCGACATCCCGCAAGCGCAACGCGACAAGCTGCGCGACATCATGTACGGCGCGCCCAAGAATTAAGAAGGAAAAGCAAATGCGCCTCGGCATCTGGACGCCTGCCCCGCAGACCATCCGCCCCGACCCGCTCACCGAGCCGATGCATGATGCGCTGACGACGCACGGCGGCGGGCCGGACGCCTCGTTCGAATATGCCGTGAAGGTGCTCAACCGCGCCGAGGAACTCGGCTTCGACATCACGCTGATCGCGCAGCGCTGGTTCGGCCCGGATCTCGACTCGTGGATCTACGCCGCCGC
>JAQGKM010000228.1 GCA_028290125.1 Hyphomicrobiales bacterium
CAGCCGATCAGGCCGAGCAGAGACTGGCCGGACGCGCGCATCAGCACGTTGTGCTGCGCGACGATGAGGTTTTCGAGCACGGTCATGCCCTGGAACAGGCGGATGTTCTGAAAGGTGCGCGCCACGCCGGCGTCGCGCGTGATCTCGAAATCCGGCATGCGTTCGAGCAGGTAGAGACGCCCGTCGGGAAAACTCTGGTGCCGGCGCGCGCTCTTCGTCAGCGTCGCGACATCCTCCGCTCGCGCGATCCCCTCGCGGGCGAGCGCGAGGCGCCCCTGCGCGGGCTTGTAGAAACCCGTCACGCAATTGAACACCGTCGTCTTGCCGGCGCCGTTCGGGCCGATCAACGCGGTGATGTCGCCACGCCCGACCTGAAACGACAAATCGTTGACCGCGACGAGGCCGCCGAAGCGCATGGTGAGATGCTCGACGACGAGCAGCGGATCGCTCATCCAGCGGCGCGGGTCCATCAGCCGTGGCCCTCCTGCACGAGGGCGCCCGACACATCCTTGCGGGTGCGAAACACCACGGAGGGCGCGCGCGACGAGATCAGTCCGCGCGGCCGCCAGATCATCATCACCACCATGGCGAAGCCGAAGATCAGCATGCGATAGAGCGCCGGATCGAAACCGGCCCCGAAGATCTCCTTCAGGAACGCCAGCTCGCGCAGGATCTCGGTGCCGCCCACCATCGCCACTGCCGCCAGCGCGACGCCGAATTGCGAGCCCATGCCGCCCAGCACCACGATGGCGAGAATGGTTGCCGATTCCATGAAGGTGAAACTGTCGGGATTCACGAAGCCCTGCCGCACGGCGAAGAACGAGCCCGCGAAGCCGCCGAACATGGCGCCGAGCGCAAAGGCCGTGAGCTTGGTGCTCGTGGTGTTGATGCCGAGCGACCGGCACGCGATCTCGTCCTCGCGCAAGGCTTCCCACGCGCGCCCGACCGGCATGCGCCGCAGCCGCAGCGTCACGGCATTGGTGATCAACGCGAGGCACAGGATGAGGTAGAACAGAAAGATCGTGCGGTGGATCGGCGAGAACTCGAGACCGAACACTGACGCGAAGCCGCCCTCGTTCGCCGTGAACGGCAGCCCAAAAAACGTGATGCGCGGGATCGACATGATGCCCGCCTTGCCGTTCGTCAGGTCTGTCCAGTTGGTGAGAACCGCGCTGACGATCTCGCCGAACGCCAGCGTGACGATGGCGAGATAATCGCCGCGCAACCGCAGCACCGGAAAGCCCAGCACCATGCCCCAGGTGGCGGCGAACAGGCCGGCGAGCGGCAGGCAGAGCCAGAATGACAGGCCGAACGTCGTCGACAGCAGCGAGTACGAATAAGCGCCGACCGCATAGAATGCGACGTAGCCGAGATCGAGCAGGCCCGCGAGTCCGACGACGATGTTCAGCCCCCAGCCGAGCATGACGTAGATGAGAATCTGCACGCCGTAATTGTTGATCCACTTCAGCGAGCCCGAAGGCCCGAGCCAGGCGAGCATGACGAGCGGAAAGGCGAACAGCGCGATCACGCCCGCAATCGGCAGCGCGCGCGCGAGCATCGGGTTGGGCACGCGCGGCGGCGGCACCTCGACATGCGCCACACCGCGCCGTTCGAGCGTGCGGCCGAGTGCGAAGCCCGCGCCGATCATCGCGGCGCCGAGCGTCATCCAGCCCAGCGCGACGCCCGCTTGCGACGAACCCTTTTCCGCCAGCAGACCGAGGCCGCCGATCAGCGGCGCGGCGCCCGGCACCGCCAGCAGGCGCGCCCGCCAGTCTGCAAGCAGCAGCGCGCAGAGACGGCCCGTGAACGCGAGCGCCGCCGCGATGACGAGCCACGACCAGCGCTGTTGAAGAATGAGGCGGTTCGAGAGATCGAGCTGCGTGCCGAGCGCCAGGATCGGGAACGACAGGCCGGCGGTGACGAGCCCGGCGAAAGCGGCGTCCCGCAGGGCTTTCGAAAACGTCGGACCTTGCGCGTCCGCCATCAGACCTTCTCGACTTCAGGACGGCCGAGCAGGCCCGACGGCATGAAGATCAGCGTGATGGCGAGGATCGAGAAGGCCGCGACATCCTTGTAGTCGGATGAAAAATACGCCGACCAGAACACCTCGATGAGGCCGATCAACAGTCCGCCCAGCACGGCGCCGGGCAGCGAGCCGATGCCGCCCAGCACGGCGGCGGTGAAGGCCTTCACGCCGGGGGTGAAGCCATCGGCGAAATTCACGACGCCGTAATACATCATGTAGAGGACGCCCGCGACGGCCGCGAGCGCGGCGCCGATGACGAAGGTCAGCGAGATCGTGCGGTCGACATCGACGCCGAGCAGCGCCGCCATGCCGCGATCCTGCTCGCAGGCGCGCTGCGCGCGACCGAGCGCCGTCTTCTGCACGAGATACCAGAAGGCGGCGAGCAGCACGCCGGTCACGACGACGATCAGGATCTGCTTGTACGACAGCGTCACGTCGAAGTCGCCGCCGCGCGTCACGTGGATGACGTCGGTGAACATCGGCGGCACCGGCTTGTTGCGCGGCCCCTGCACCACCTGCACGAAATTGGCGAGGAAGATCGACATGCCGATCGCCGAGATCAGCGGCGCGAGGCGGAACGAGCCGCGCAGCGGGCGATAGGCGACGCGCTCGATGGCCCAGCTCCACAACGCCGTCAGCGCCATGGCGCAGATGAGCACGATCACGAAGGCGGCGGCGAGCGAGGTGATGCCGAGCACCTGCGTCACGGCGAGAAAGATGATCAGCGCGATGAAGGCCGAAAGCATGAACACGTCGCCATGGGCGAAATTGACCATGCCGATGATGCCGAAGACCATGGTGTAGCCAATGGCGATGAGCCCGTAGATGGCGCCCAGAGTCACGCCATTGATCAATTGCTGCAGGAAATTTTCCATACGCCTCCGCGAGGCCGCAAATCAGCAGCGCCTGCGCCGCAGGCTAGCAAGGGGGGCGCCACGGGTCTAGCTGGGGCATGCGATGCCGTCCTTGCTGGACGGTTCACGAATGCGCTGATCGAAACTTCCTCACCTTGCGGGGAGAACTGTTTCTCTGCTGAAGGTACCTACAACCGCCTCACGACCCCCGCCCCTAGCCCCTCCCCACAAGGGGGAGGGGAATCCCGTCCGTCGCTCGCAGGCATTTTCGATCAGCGAATTCGAGAACCTTCACAATTGCGAGGAGCGGTGCGACGAAGCAATCCTTCTAAATGGCAACCATTAGATGGATTGCTTCGCTTCGCTCGCATT
>JAQGKM010000237.1 GCA_028290125.1 Hyphomicrobiales bacterium
GGCGTCGCGATGCGCCACGACATTCTGCGCCAGCGATTCGGAAAGGCCCGACACCCGCGCCAGCAGCGGCGCGGAGGCGGTGTTCACGTCGACGCCGACGGCGTTCACGCAATCCTCCACCACCGCATCGAGCGAGCGCGAGAGTTTCACCTCCGACAGATCGTGCTGGTACTGACCGACGCCGATCGACTTCGGATCGATCTTGACGAGCTCCGCCAGCGGATCCTGCAGGCGCCGTGCGATCGACACCGCGCCGCGAATCGACACGTCGAGATCAGGCAGTTCGGCGGATGCGAAAGCGGAAGCCGAATAGACCGATGCGCCCGCCTCCGACACCATGACCTTCGTGAGCTTCATCTCGGGCGCGCCCTTGACGAGTTCGCCGGCGAGCTTGTCCGTTTCGCGTGACGCCGTGCCGTTGCCGATGGCGATCAACTCGACCTTGTGCTTGCGGCAGAGGTTGGCGAGCGTGGCGAGCGATTCCGCCCAGCGCTTCTGCGGCTCATGCGGATAGATGGTCGCATATTCGACGACCTTTCCGGTCGCGTCGATCACCGCCACCTTCACGCCCGTGCGGAACCCGGGATCGAGACCGAGCGTCGCGCGCGCGCCGGCCGGCGCAGCGAGCAGAAGATCGCGCAGGTTGCCGGCGAAGACCTTGACGCCCTCCTCCTCCGCGACCTGCCAGAGCCGCACGCGCAGATCGACCGACAGCGAGGATTCCATGCGCGTGCGCCATGCCCAGCGCACGCAGTCGTTCAGCCATTTGTCGCCCGGCCGGCCCTTGGCGGAAATGCCGAACTTCGCCGCGATGCGATTCTCGTAAAGCGTCGGCACGCCGGGCTGCGGCGCCTCGACCTCCGGCTCGAGCTTGAGATCGAGCATCTCTTCCTTTTCGCCACGGAACATCGCCAGGATACGATGCGACGGCAGCTTGGTGAGCGGCTCGCTGAAGTCGAAATAGTCCGAGAATTTCGCGCCGTCGGTTTCCTTGCCGCTGCGCACGGACGAGCGCAGGCGACCCTGCGACCAGAACGTCTCGCGCAAGGCGCCGATCAGCTCGGCGTCTTCGGCGAAGGTTTCGACCAGGATCGAGCGCGCGCCATCGAGCGCCGCCTCCACGGTGGCTATGCCCTTTTCCGCGTCGATGAACTTCTCGGCCTCGGCGCGCGGATCCTTCATCGGGTCGGCGAGCAGGTCCGTCGCCAGCGGCTGCAAGCCTGCCTCGCGCGCGATCATCGCCTTGGTGCGGCGCTTCGGCTTGTAGGGAAGATAGATGTCCTCGAGCCGCGCCTTGGTGTCGGCGGCGTTCAGCGTCGCCAGCAGCGCATCGTCAAGCTTGCCCTGCTCGCGGATCGACTCGATCACCGCCTTGCGACGATCCTCGAGCTCGCGAAGGTAGCGCAGCCGCTCATCCAGATTACGCAGCTGCGTGTCGTCCAGCGTGCCGGTCACTTCCTTGCGATAGCGCGCGATGAACGGGACCGTGGCGCCCGAATCGATCAGCTCCACGGCGGCCGTGACCTGCCACTCCTGCACGACAAGCTCTTCGGCGAGGCGCTGGGAAATCGATTTCATGCTGGGGACCCGTGATTCTGCCAGAAAATGAAGGCGTCCTGACTAAAGCCCTGCGCCGCGAGGGTCAAAGCTCGACCGACCGGAGCCTGTGGGTAAACGCCGGGAACTGTCGTGGTGAGGACGCGTTTGCATGGCGAAGGCGAAGTCTCGCCTCGCTAAAAGGAACCCCATGCGTACCGATACACTACACGAGTCCAATATCAGCAATGCTCACAATGAGCCGACCAACGACACTGCCGCGCCCCGCCCCGTCAAGGACGACCGCCCCACGGAATGTGGCCTCACGCGCGAAGAACTGCGCATCCTCGTCGCTGAAATGATCGGCTGACGCTTTACGCGCCGCCGATCGGCGCGACGATCTTGCCCGTGCCGTTGCAATCGGGGCACGCGCCATCGTCCGCCAGCTTGCCGGTCCCAGAGCAGCGGCGGCACAGATTTTCTCCCGCACCCGGTGTGCCTGGCGTCACCGCCTCCGGCGTCCCCTTGTTCTTGTCGTCAGCCATCGGCGTCTCTCCCTCTTTCAGATGTCATCCGGCAATGCCGTGCGCCGCCATCGGTTCGAGCGCGGCGGCGAAAGCGTCTGGCAACCTGCCGGAACCGCGCCGCGCCTCCGCCGTTCACGCTTGGCTATTGGGGAGAACATGAGGTCATGGCGAACAGCGAGTCGGACGCAGGCGCAACCACGGGCGAGTGCGCGCCCTTCGTGGCGAAGGCTTCGCCCAGCCTCAACGATCCAGAGGCCGAGGGCTTTTACTCGGAGGCGCTGAAGGAGCTCGTCGACATCAAGCTCCCCTTCCTGCTCGCCGGCACCTATGCGGTCTCGGCTTACACGGGCATCTCCCGCAAGACCAAGGATCTCGACATCTTCTGCAAGGCGGGTGACTTCACCCGCATCCTCGCGCATTTCCAGTCGCTCGGTTACGCGGTGGAGATCGAGGACGAGCGCTGGCTCGGCAAGGTCTTCAAGGGTCCGCATTTCTTCGACGTGATCTTCGCGTCCTCGAACGCCACCATGCCGGTCGGCGACGAATGGTTCACGCATGCGCGACAGACCGAAGTCTTCGGCCAGACCGTGCGCATCCTGGGACCGACCGAACTCATCTGGTCGAAGTGCTTCATCCAGTTACGCCACCGCTACGACGGCGCCGATGTCGTTCACACCATCCTGCGCGCGCATGACGAGATCGACTGGCGCCGCCTGCTCGCCTACATGGAAGTGCACTGGGAAGTGCTTCTCATGCACCTCATGAATTTCCGCTGGATCTATCCCACCGAGCGCGATCGGATTCCGCGCTGGTTGATGGATGACCTGCTCGACCGTCTATCCAAGCAGCGCGAACTGCCGCCGCCCCAGATGAAAGTCTGTCGCGGCCGCATGTTCTCGCGCATCGATTATGAAATCGACGTGAAAGAATGGGGATTTGCGGATGTCGGAGGAGAAGGCGACTAGCGAAACGACTGAAGGGCGCATCATAGTTGCGGCGATCGGCGACCTTCATGTGAAGGAAACCTCCGTCGCGCCCTTCCGGGACATGTTCGCGGAAATTTCCAAGGTTGCGAAGGTGCTGGTCCTGACCGGCGACCTGACCGACCTCGGCAAGCTGCATGAGGCCGAGATCCTCGCGGAGGATCTCAAGGCCTGCTCGATCCCCGTGCTCGCCGTGCTCGGCAACCACGATTACGAGTCAGACCAGGTCGAGGAGATCAAGGCCGTGCTGCGCAAGGCCGGCGTAACGATTCTCGACGGCAACGCCTGCGAGATCGAGGGCGTGGGCTTTGTCGGGCTGAAGGGTTTCGCCGGCGGGTTCGGCTCGCGCATGCTGGGCTCTTTCGGCGAGCCCGCCATCAAGCAATTCGTCGCGGAATCGACCGGCGAGGCGATGCGTCTCGAAAACGCCATGCGCAGCGTGCGCAAGGGGCGCACCTTCGTCGTCCTCCACTACGCGCCCATCGAGGCGACGGTGGAAGGCGAGCCGAGGGAGATCTACCCCTTCCTCGGCTCGTCGCGTCTTGCCGAAACCATCGATCGCTTCGAGGTCTCGGCCGTGGTGCACGGACATGCGCACCGCGGCGCCTACGAGGGGCGCACGCCACGCGGCGCCCCTGTCTATAATGTGGCGATGAAGATCGAGAAGCCGAGCGGAAAGCCTTACGCCTTGCTCGAAGTCTGAGGCTTCTTCGCAGCCGGTTGTTCCGGCGCACGACGGCGGGTCAGCTCGAATAGCAGCAACGAGCGGCCCGTCACCACATATTCCTGACCGAAGCGGAACAGCTCGCCCTCGTCTTCCGGCGCGCAATTGCTGTCGACGAGACGCATCCACGCCGTGCCGCCGACAACCTCCGGCAACTTGAAGTTCACGACGTCATGATGCGCGTTCATCACGAGCAGCAGAGTGGCGTCGGTTCCGCGGCGGCGGACGCCGGTCGGCTGCGCGCGACCGTCGAGCAGCACGCCGAGACAGCGTCCATTCTGGTCGTGCCAATTGTCCGGCGTCATTTCTTCGGCAGACGGGGTCAGCCAGGTCACGTCCTTCACGTCGAGCGCTTCATTGTAAGCGCCCGTCAGGAAGCGTCCACGACGCAACATCGGCTGTGTCTTGCGCGTGCGGATGAGAAGCTTCGTGAATTCGAGCAGCGCGGCGCCATCCTCGTCGATGGCGTCCCAGTCGATCCACGAAATCTCATTGTCCTGCGCATAGGCGTTGTTGTTGCCCTGCTGCGAACGGCCGAACTCGTCGCCGCCGAGCAGCATCGGCGTGCCCTGCGAGAACAGCAGGGTCGCCAGCATGTTGCGCATCTGCCGCACGCGCGTCGCGCGGATTTCCGCATCGTCCGTCGGACCTTCGACACCGTAATTGTTCGACAGGTTATGCGAGTGGCCGTCGCGATTGTCCTCGTTGTTCGCCTCGTTGTGCTTCTCGTTGTAGGAAACGAGATCGTGCAACGTAAAGCCGTCATGCGCCGTGATGAAGTTCACGCTCGACCACGGCTTGCGCCCGCGCTTGTTGAACAGATCGGCCGAGCCGGTGACGCGCGCTGCGAGATCGGCGAGCATGCCGTCATCGCCACGCCAGAAACCACGCACGGTGTCGCGATAGCGGTCGTTCCACTCCGCCCAGCCGGGCGAAAACTTTCCGACCTGATAGCCGCCCGGGCCGCAATCCCACGGCTCGGCGATGAGTTTGACCTGCGACAGAACGGGATCCTGCCGGCAGGCGTCGAGGAAGCCGCCGCCTTCGTCGAAGCCATGCGGCTCACGCCCCAGAATGGTCGCGAGATCGAACCGGAAGCCGTCGATGCGGACGTCCTGCGCCCAGTAACGCAGCGAATCCGTCACCATCTGCAGCACGCGCTGGTGTGACAGGTTCACGGTGTTGCCGGTGCCGGTGTCGTTGATGTAGTAGCGCTTGTCCGGCGCGAGCCGATAGTAGGACGCGTTGTCGATGCCCTTGAACGACAGCGTCGGCCCGAGCTCGTTGCCTTCGGCCGTGTGGTTGTAGACTACGTCGAGAATGACCTCGATGCCGGCGCCGTGCAGATGCGCGACGACTTCCTTGATCTCGTTCACGAAGGGCGTCGCGAGATAGCGCTGCTTGGGGGCGAAGAAGCCGATCGTGTTGTAGCCCCAGTAATTCCGCAGGCCCTTCTCGACGAGATAGGAATCATCCACGAAGGCGTGGATCGGCAGAAGCTCGAGCGCCGTGACGCCAAGTTCGCGCAGATGATCGACGACGGCTTCCGACATCAGGCCAGAAAACGTGCCACGCGCATCGGTCGGCACGTCGGGATGCAGCTTGGTGAAGCCCGACAGATGGGCCTCGTAGAGGATCGTCTGCTCCCACGGCGTCTGCAGCCGACGGTCCATGCCCCAGGTGAAGGCCGGATCGATCACGCGGCATTTCGGCACGAAGGGCGCGCTGTCGCGCTCGTCGAAGGAAAGGTCAGCGTCGGGATGTCCGAGCGTGTAGCCGAACACCGCCGGATCCCAGGTCAGTTCGCCGACGAGTTGCTTGGCGTAGGGATCAAGCAGCAGCTTGTTGTGGTTGAAACGATGACCTTGCGCGGGCTCATAGGGGCCGTAGACGCGATAACCATAGACCGTGCCGGGCCGCGCTTCTTCGAGATAGCCGTGCCAGACTTCATCGGTGTATTCCGGCAGCTCGATGCGTTCGAGCTCGCGTTCACCGTTGATGTCGAAGAGGCACAATTCAACCTTGGTGGCCGACGCGGAAAACAGCGCGAAATTCACGCCGATGCCATCCCAGGTGGCGCCGAGCGGAAAGGGCCGGCCCTCGCGAATGCGCGGGCGATCGAGCGGCTTCCCCACGAGGCGGCGCGGGGAAGGTTTGGTCTTGCTCTCAATGTTCATGTGGCGGGTCTCGAAACAGAGGCTGGGCGGAAAGAGACCGCACAACGCACGAGACCGGATAAAAGTCGCAGGCGCGAAGCGCGCCTGCGAAACTGTGATTTACTTCGCCGAAGCGACCCCGGCCGACCCGGCAATGACGGCTTTCGCACGCGCGACGACCTCTGGCGAGGCGCGATAAAGTTCGGCGATCAGCTTGTCGACTTCCGCCCCGCTCACCGGCTCCACATCGAGCGAAAGGGTCTTGGCTTCCGCCACGAAATCCTTGTCGGTCATGGTGTCGTCGAACGCCTTGCGCAAGGCGATCTTGCGATCTTCGGGGATGCCCGGAGGCGCCGCGAACGGCCGCGCGACGGTCTGGCGGCTGACGATGAGCTTCACCACATCCTTGTCGGCCTGCGTCTTGGCCTTTTCGAGCACGGTCGGGATATCGGGCATTTCGTGGCTGCGCTCCAGCGTCATCTGCAAAAGGATGCGCAGCTTGTTGGGCCCCGAAACCCAGTCGGGCCGCGTCGCCTTGATCGAGCCCCACGACCAGCCGCAACGGCCGTCGAGTTCGCCGCGCTCGATCGCGAGCGTCATGTCGTTGCCGCCGGGATAGCCGGTCACAAGCTTCATCTTCGAGCCGAAAAGATTGCGCACCAGCGACGCGTAAGTGTCGGGGTCCGATCCCGATCCCTCGCCGCCGACAGCGGCTTCGATCGACAGCGAATCCTCGAACGTCATCACCTTCGATTTCTGCGTCACGGCGCAAACGCTCAATTCCGAGGCGACCGAGCCGATCCACGTCAGCTTGGTGGCGTCGAATTGCACTTTGGCGGCGCCGATCAGCGGCTCCATCGGCAGGCCGCGTCCGAAGGTGGCGATCGTCGTGCCGTCTTTCGGGGCGATGTTGTAGAGGTGGTTGACCGACACGAGACTGCCGGCGCCGGGCATGTTGGTGACGACGACCTTGGGCGAGCCCGGCATGTGATTGCCCATATATCGGGCGACCGAGCGCGCATAAATGTCATATCCGCCGCCGGACGAGTAGCCGACGATCATGTTGATGGATTTCCCGCGATAGAAATCCTCGACCGCGTCGGCACGCGCTTTGGTGGCCGAAATCATCGCCAGCGCCACGAGCGGCGCCAAGATCAGACCCCTCTTCAGCGTGAGGGGCTGCGGATGCGCAACTGCGCGGCGGGAGATTTGCATGCGACGCATGAGGATCCTCCGTAAGGCCGGGGCGGCCTGAGCTTTCAGGGTAAGCGCAAAGCAACCGTTGTGCCAAATTCGGGATTTTTCTCTTGCTGTGCGACATCTCGCCCATCAAAATAGACTTTCATCACAGTTCGGCCCTCGCTTGCGAGGCCCGGCCAAGCGGCGCACGGCGCCTGCCAGAGGTCTGCTTTTGAAGCCCGCAGCATTCGTTCATCACCGTCCCACCACGCTGGAAGAAGCTGTCCGCATCCTGGCCGAGGTCGCGCCCGACGACGGGCGGGTGATCGCCGGCGGACAGAGTCTCGTGCCGATCATGGCCTACCGCATGGCGCGCCCGCCCCATCTCGTCGACATCAACCATGTCGCCGGCCTCGACCGCCTGGCGGTGGAGAATGGACGGCTGGCGATCGGCGCCCGCGTCCGCCACATGGCGTTTCGCGACAGCGCCGCGCCGGGCGCGACAGGCGCCCTGCTCTCGACCCTGATGCGCCACATCGCCCATGCGCCGATCCGCACGCGCGGCACGTTCTGCGGCAGCCTCGCGCATTCCGATCCGTCGTCCGAATGGTGCCTCGCCGCCGCCGCGCTCGACGCCGTGCTGATCGCGCATTCCGCGCGCGGCGTGCGCGAGATCGCGGCAGCCGACTATTTTCAGGGCGCGATGACGACCGATCTGCAACCCGACGAGATCCTCGTCGAGGCGCGACTGCCGCTGTTGCCGGACGACACGAGGATCGGCTTCGTGGAATTCAGCCGCCGGGCCGGCGATTATGCGCTCGCGTCCGTGCTGACGACCTTCCGCCTCGTCGGCGGAAAGATCGCCGAGCCGCGTTTCGCTATTGGTGGAGCGGAGGCATTTCCGCGCCGGCTCGCCGAGATCGAGACAATGCTGACGGGCGCGGCGCCGGACGCCGATCTCTGGCGCGAGGCTGCCGAGCGCGCCGCCGCCATCATCGATCCGCTGGAAGATGCAGCGACACCGGGCGACTATCGCCGCGATCTTGTGCGCGCGCTGACGCTGCGCGCTTTCCAACAGGCCAACGCATGACCATGAAACAGGATCTCACCCTGCTGGTGAACGGCGCGCGCTACGACATCAGCGTCGAGCCACGCAAGACGCTTGCCGATGCGCTGCGCGACGATTGCGGGCTCACCGGCACGCATCTGGGCTGCGAACACGGCGTGTGCGGCGCCTGCACGATCATCGCCGACGGCGCGCCAATCCGCGCGTGCCTGATGTTCGCCGTGCAGGCGGAAGGCATGGCGCTGCGCACCGTCGAAGGGCTGGCGAAGGGCAATGAATGGAGCCCGCTGCAGAAGGCCTTCGTCGAACACCATGGACTGCAGTGCGGCTATTGCACGCCGGGCTTTCTGATGCTCGCCACCAGCGCGCTGGAGGAAAATCCAGACATCAGCGACGAAGAGCTGCGCGACGTACTCTCGTCCAACCTCTGCCGCTGCACCGGCTACGAAAATATCGTCAAGGCGGTCCGCGCCGCCGCTCTCGAGATGGGAGCGTCGTCATGACGAAGGACGCCATCGGCCAGTCGCTCACGCGTCTCGAAGATCCGCCGCTCGTCACGGGCCGCGGACGCTTCATCGCGGATGTGAACTTCTCTCACCAACTGCACATGCGCGTCGTGCGCTCAGCCCACGCCCATGCGCGGCTCGTCTCCATCGACGCGGAGGCGGCGCGCGCGCTGCGCGGCGTGTTCGCAGTGTGGACCGCCGCCGACATCCCGGAGATCGGCCCTATCGATTTCCGTGAAGGCAAGATCGAGAAGCTCGAACCCTATCGCCAGCCGGTGCTGGCCCACGACATGCTGCGCTATGTCGGCGAGCCCGTCGCGGTGGTGTTCGCCAGCGACGCCTATATCGCCGAGGACGCGGCGGACCTCGTCGGCATCGTGGCGGAAGATTTGCCGGTCATCGTCGACGCCGACGCGCCGCCCGGCGTCTTCGCGCCCGGACTGTCAACCGAGGCGGCCATCGTCAACCAGGGCTTCGGCGACATCGAAGCCGCGTTCGCAAACGCGCACGCCATTGTCGAAATCGACGTGAAGGTCGGCCGTCATTCCGGCGTGCCGCTCGAGACGCGCGGCGCCATCGGGCGCTACGACGCGGCGCGCGACATGCTGGAGCTGCATGGCGCAGCGAAAGTCCCGCACAAAAACCGCGAATCGCTGGCGCGCCTGTTCGGGCGTGGCACCACAGGCCTGCACCTGTTCGAATATCACGTCGGCGGCGGCTTTGGCATTCGCGGCGAGATCTATCCCGAAGACATTCTGGTTCTCGCTGCGGCGCTGCGCTTCGAGCGTCCGGTGAAATGGATCGAGGACCGGCGCGAGCATCTCATCGCCGCCAACCAGTCGCGCGAACAGCGGCACAAGATCCGCGCCGCCGTGGACAAGGACGGCGTGCTGCTCGGCATCGACAATGAATTCTGGCACGACCAGGGTGCCTATCCGCGCACGC
>JAQGKM010000293.1 GCA_028290125.1 Hyphomicrobiales bacterium
CTTTTGTGCAACGCACAAAAATGTTGCATTGCAACATTCTTCTCGCTAGAGTGCTGGCAAGTTCGGTGTCAGGCTGTTGCCGGGGCGCCCTTCCGAAACAGTTTTGAACAGGAGCTTTGAGCATGGCCAATCCTTATGACGTTCCGCCGGAAATGCGCGACTTCGCCGAGCGCAGTGTGGCCCAGGCCCGCAAGGCCTTCGAAACCTTCATGGGCGCCGTCCAGAAGACGACCGGCGCGCTTGACGCGGCCCCGTCGATTCCGGGCGCCAAGGACATGTCCGCCAAGGCCGTGGCCTTCGCCGAGAGCAACGTGAACTCGGCTTTCGACCTCGCCGACAAGCTCGTCCACGCCAAGGACATGCAGGACGTGATGGCGATCCAGGCTGAATACCTGAAGAGCCAGCTCGCTGCGATCGAAACGCAGATGAAAGAGCTCGGCGACGCCGTGCAGAAGGCGGCCGTCTTCAAGAAGTGACGGCGCGACAGGAAAGGACCAGTCCCATGGCCATTGCCCGCAAGACACCCGGTAAAGCCAAGCCTGCCGTCATCGAAGCCCAGGCCACGACGGTCGCCGTCTCGGCCCCGATCCCGACCGCAATGGCCGCCGATCCTGTGACTCCCGCCGTGCAGGAGACGCTCTCGGCGACTCTCGGCAAGGCGGAAGAGGGCGTCGAAAAGACGAAGGTCATTTTCGAAAAGCTGAAGGCCGTCGCCGAAGAGGCGTCGTCTTCCGTGGAGACCAGCCTGTCGACGATCTCGAAGGGCGTGAACGACATCAACCTGAAGGCGCTCGACGCCATCAAGGCCAATGCCGACGCGCAATTCGCTTTCCTCAAGGCGCTGCTCGCCACCAAGTCGCTTTCGGAAGCGATCACGCTGCAGGGCGAACACGCCAAGACGCAGTTCGAAACGCTGAACACGCAGGCGAAGGAATTCGCCGCGCTGATCCAGCAGGTCTCGGCCGACAGCGTCGAGCCGATCAAGGCCACGTTCACCAAGAGCCTGCAGGCTGCGGCCTGAGACTTCGTGTTCGTTGTAAATCACGCCCTCCCGGCCCGTCCGGGAGGGCGTTTTTGTCTGGCCGCCCGCGCTTTTCGAAGAATTTGGAAATTCGGCTCACGATGCTTGCAATAGCGCATCTTTGCTTCTAGGTTCCGCGCCGCACCACAGACGTGCCGCCATAGCTCAGTTGGTTAGAGCGCTAGATTGTGGATCTAGAGGTCCCCCGTTCAAGCCGGGGTGGCGGTACCATTCTCCCGGACATCACATCCGATTCGCTGTGAGCGACGCTCGTTCATGCTGGCGGCGCCTGCCGCGAAGCACGATTGCAACCAGCGATCCACCTTGACCGTTAGGCTTCAAAGCGGAGGATCTATCATGCGTGCATCACTTCCCGTTCTGGCCGGCGCCTGCCTCGCTGCCCTGCCCGTCCTGGCCGGCGGCGCTCTCGCGGCCGATGCTTCGGCGCGTGCGCCTGCGGCCCGGACCCTCACGGTGACGCGGGTCGCGTCCGACTGCCCGCCCCTTCCGGCGGTCGTCGCGCGCGGACGCCGCGGCGTTGGCGAACCGGGTTCGTTCTACGCCTATTGGGACTGGGTGGTCCCGGCCTCCTGCAACGTCGTGATCGGTCGCTGACCGCACGCCCTTTGCGGGTCTGCCGGACTGTGGCAGCATCCTGAGCCGGACGCGCGGACAAGCGCGCGGGCGAGGGAGATTGACCCATGAGCACGATGCCCCGCTTCAGCGCCACGCGAGTCGCCAGCCTGCTTCTCGCGGGGCTCGGGCTTTCGGCCGCCTCGCCTGCCCTGCCGGCCGCCGCGCAGGAATTTTACGCCGGCAAAACCGTCAACATCATTGTCGGCAGCGACGTGGCGGGCGGCTACGACACCTATGCGCGGCTGTTCTCGCGGCACCTTGGCGAGCAGCTGCCCGGCAAACCCAACATGGTCGTGCAGAACATGCCGGGCGCGGGCAGCGCGCGCGCCGCAGGGTTTGTCTACGCCTCGGCGCCGAAGGACGGCATGACGATCGCGCTCGTGCAGCCCGGCGCCATCGTCGGGCCGCTCGTCGACAAATCCATGAAGGCCAACTACGACGCGACGAAATTCATCTATCTGGCGAGCGCGGATTCCGGCACGCGCGTCTGCATCAGCCTGCCGAATTCACGCATCAAGACGTTCAAGCAGGCGCAGGGCGAGCGCGTGATCGTCGGCGCCGCGGGCAATGGCGCCTCGTCGCGCGACTACGGCTTCCTGCACAAGAACACGTCGGGCGCGAAGTTCGAGATCGTCTCGGGCTACAAGGGCATGGCCGACATCCTGCTCGCCATGGAGCGGCGCGAGGTCGATGTGGTCTGCGGTCTCGACTGGTCGAGCGCCAAGGCGCAGCGCCCGGGGCTCATCCGCGACAAGTCGCTCAATGTGCTCGTGCAGATGGGCGTCGACCGGAACGCCGAACTGGACGCCTGGGGCGCGCCCGACATCATGAGCTTTACGCAGGGTGACGACAATCGCGCGATCGTCGAGCTGATCGTGGCGCAGCAGGCGTTCGGGCGCCCCTTCGTCATGGCGCCGGGAAATCCTGAAACGGCGGTGAAACTGATGCGCGCGGCATTCGCTTCGGCGATGAAGGCCGATGCGCTGCTGGCCGACGCGGAAAAGATCGGCCTCGACATCACCCCCGCCACCGGCGAGCGCGTGCAGGAAGTCGTGCAGAAAATGTACCGGACTCCGGAGCGTATCGTCGACCTCGCCTCCAAGGCAATCCGCGAGTGAGACGAAAGCGCTGCGGTACTTTTTGTTAGGCATGAAACATACATGAACTGAGCCGCACGACGGACCTAACTCATCCTTCACCTTCAACGCGCAAGTTGAGCTTGACGCGCCAATCTGCGCGGCGAGGGACGGATGAACACCAGGCTGTCAGCGATCTCCGGCGAATACGTCGATACGGCGCTCGAGGCCGCGTTTCGCAGCGCGCGCTTCGTCGAGACCGTCCGGCAATGCCGCCTCTATTTCCTGACATCCGCCATCGTCAACACTCTCTTCTTTGCGAGCGACTGGCGCTTTTACGGCGAACCGCATTTCTGGGTGGCGATCCCGTCCCGCGCTTTCGTCGTCGTCGTTTCGCTCGTCTGCCTGTGCCTCATGGAATTCGTGAAGACGCCGACGGTCGCCCAGAGGGTGCTGATCGGCTATGGCGTCTGCGTCGCGTTGGCGGTCGGCCTGCTCGTCACCTCGCACAGCCAGATCGCGCTGTTCGCCGTCATCGTGCTGCCGGCGATCTATTATCTCGCCCTGCCCAACTGCTTTGCGGTCACGTGGAGCATGGGCATCGCGTGCAGCATCATCCTGCTGCTGGGCTACATCTTCCCGCATCCCGATCCCGGCATGACCATGGGCCTCATCCTCGCCATGGTGACGATGAACGCCGCATTGACGCTGATCGTCAGCCGCGGCAACCGCCTGCGTCGCCTCGAATGGCTGGCGACGCAATCGGCCCTGCACGCCAACACGCAGCTCGATTCAAGCCGCAAGCTGCTCGAAAAGGTCTTCATGGCGGTGCCGATTCCGCTCATCGTGACCGAGCGCGACACCGGTCGCCTTCTGAACGCCAACCGCGCGGCGGTGACCTATTTCGGCGGCCTCCAGAACGTGCGCGAACAGGGCGACATCCGCGCCGTTTACGCCAACCCGGCGCAACGCGATGAACTGCTGCGCGTCATCGACGAGCACGGCCATATCGAGAATTTTGAAGTCACCGTCGCGCTGCCGGACGGCAGCACGCGCGACATGCTGCTGGCGGGCTCGCGCGTCGAACTCGACGGCAAGGATTGCGTCATCACCGGCGGCGTCGACATCAGCGCCCGCAAGGCGATGGAAGCGCGGCTCGAGGAACTCGCGACCCGCGACCCGCTGACGGGCGTGCTCAACCGCACCGCCTTCTTCGATCGCGCGAAGGGCGAGATGGACCGCGCGCGGCGCATGGGTCTGCCGCTCAGCGTGATCATGATCGATCTCGATTATTTCAAGCTGATCAACGACGCTTACGGGCACGCCGCTGGCGACATGGCGTTGCGGGCTTTCGCCGACCTCTGCACCAAGCATCTGCGCACGCATGATTTCGTCGGCCGCCTCGGGGGAGAGGAATTCGCCTGCGTGCTCACGAATTCGGATCGTCAGGGCGCCGCTCTGATCGCCGAACGCCTGCGCCTTGCGGCGGAAGACCTCGCGATCGAAAGCGCGCCTGCGAGCCTGCGTCTGACGGTTTCGATCGGTGTGTCGGATATCGATCTTGGCGACGAAAGCGTATCGCCGGCCCTCGCGCGTGCGGATCTTGCGCTCTACGGCGCGAAGATGCGCGGCCGCAACAAGGTCGTGCTCGCCGATCAGCGCGAGGATGACTTCTCGCCCGCGCCGCCGCGCATGCGCGCGATCGCGTCTGCAAGAAGCTGACCATCGACGGGCCGCATCAGCACCTGTTGCGCCCAGCGTTCATCCACCCAGCCCGCCTCCTCGGCGTCGGACGCGATGAAGAACAACGGCAGGCCGGGCCGCTTCACGGACGCCATATGGCCGAGCGCGACGCCATGCGGCGTGCCCTTGGGCAGCAGCAGCGCCGTCACCATGCAATCGAGCGGCGCGTCGCTTTCCAGCAGCGCGAGGGCT
>JAQGKM010000296.1 GCA_028290125.1 Hyphomicrobiales bacterium
AGGCGAGGTCGCGCGGGCCGCCGCGCTGGAGCGCGAGCCTCGACAGGGCGCGCGCCTTGTCGGGCGCGGCGCGCAGGATCTGGCGCAGGCGCATCCGCAGCGGCGCATGTGCGAGGAAGAAAGCGACGGACTCCTGCCGCGCGACGATGGCTGCGACATCGGTCAGCGGCGCGGCGAGCCGCTGCGCCAGCAGGCGCCCGCCCGCCGCCGTCACGGTGACGTCGATGGCGGCAAGCAGCGAGCCGTCGCGCGCGCCGGCCAGCGTGCGGGTCAGTTCGAGATTGGCGCGGGTCGCAGCGTCGATCTCCAGCGTCGCGCCGCGCTGCAGGCGCTCGGGCCTTGCAAGCGGCGGACGCACGCCGATCTGCGTGCGCTCGACGTAGGCGATGGCGACGGCAGCGGCGGAGATTTCGGCGCGCGTGAAGGCGCCGAAGCCGTCGAGCGTGGCGACGCCGTAATAGGCGCAGAGGCGTCGCTCGGCGCTCGCCTGCTCGCCGGTTTCGCGCGGCACAGGGCCAAGCGGCAGGCCAGCTTCCTCGGCAAGCCGCATGATGTCGGGGCTATCGGCCAAAGCCTGCGGCACGACGATCTCGCGCGGCTCGAAGCGCGCGATCTCCATCGGCAAAGCGGCCTCGGGCGCCTCGCCCACCGTGAAGGCGCCGGTGGAGATGTCCACCACGGCGACGCCGTAGATCGCGCTCTCGTCGGACTGGCGCACGCGCGCCAGCGCCAGCATGAGATTGGCGCGGCCGGGCTCGAGCAGGCGTTCCTCGGTGATCGTGCCGGGCGTGACGAGGCGGACGACGTCGCGCTTTACAACCGATTTCCCGCCGCGCTTGCGCGCCTCGGCGGGGTCTTCCATCTGCTCGCAGACCGCCACGCGATGGCCGAGCCCGATCAGGCGCTGCAGATAATCGTCCGACCGGTCGATCGGCACGCCGCACATGGCGATGTCCTCGCCCAGGTGCTTGCCGCGCTTGGTGAGCACGATGCCGAGCGCCCGGCTGGCGATTTCGGCATCCTCGAAGAACATCTCATAGAAGTCGCCCATCCGGTAAAACAGCAGGCAATCGGGATTGGCGGCTTTGATCTCAACATATTGCGCCATCATCGGCGTGACGCGGGTGGCGTCGCGATCGATGGCCGGAGGGCTTTGCTCGAGCGATGAGGACATGGCGCGGACCCTACCAAAGGCGTCCCGCCCACGCATGCGCGGCGACGGACTTGTCCACGCCTTCCGCGCCGGCGCCCGCCATGGGCAGTCAGCGCTTGGAAGCACAGCCCGGGGCGGTTAAGGTCGCGTCCCCGGAAAACCAGAAAATTCGAGCAGGACATGGCCGACCAGAAGAACACGCCCCCGAATCGCCCGAAACGTCCGACGATCACGGACCAGGAGGCGCTGCTGTTCCACTCGAAGGGGCGGCCCGGCAAGCTCGAAATCATTCCGACCAAGCCGATGGCGACCCAGCGCGACCTCGCGCTCGCCTATTCGCCGGGCGTCGCGGTTCCGGTGAAGGCCATCCATGCCGATCCGTCGACCGCCTATGATTACACGATCAAGGGCAATCTGGTCGCGGTGATCACCAACGGCACCGCCATTCTGGGGCTGGGCAATCTGGGCGCTCTGGCCTCCAAGCCGGTGATGGAGGGCAAGTCGGTCCTCTTCAAGCGCTTCGCCGACATCGATTCCATCGATCTCGAAATCGAGACGGAAGATCCCGACGAGATGATTGCGGCGCTCCGCTATCTCGGGCCCTCGTTCGGTGGCATCAACCTCGAGGACATCAAGGCGCCGGAGTGCTTCATCATCGAGGAGCGCCTGCGCGAATTGATGGACATTCCGGTCTTCCATGACGACCAGCACGGCACCGCGATCATCGCCGCCGCCGGCATGCTGAACGCCATCCAGCTCACCGGCCGCGACATCAAGCAGACCAAGCTCGTCTGCAACGGCGCCGGCGCCGCGGGCATCGCCTGTCTCGACCTGATCAAGGCGATGGGCTTCGCGCCCGAAAACGTGCTGCTGTGCGACACCAAGGGCGTCGTCTACCAGGGCCGCACCGCCGGCATGAACCAGTGGAAATCCGCGCACGCCGTGGTGACGGAAAAGCGCACGCTCGAAGAAGCCATGGACGGCGCTGACATCTTCTTCGGCCTCTCGGTCCAGGGCGCGCTGACGCCCGAGATGGTGAAGTCGATGGCGCCCAATCCGATCATCTTCGCGATGGCCAATCCGGATCCGGAAATCACGCCCGAAGAGGCGCACGCCGTGCGCGACGACGTCATCATCGCGACGGGCCGTTCGGACTATCCGAACCAGGTCAACAACGTGCTGGGCTTCCCCTACATCTTCCGCGGCGCGCTCGACGTGCGCGCCACCACGATCAACATGGAAATGAAGATCGCGGCCGTGAAGGCGCTGGCCGAGCTGGCGCAGGAAGACGTGCCGGACGAAGTCGCCGCCGCCTACCAGGGCGCGCGTCCGCGCTTCGGCCGCGAGTACATCATCCCGGTGCCGTTCGATCCGCGCCTGATCAGCGTCGTGCCGGTGGCGGTCGCGCAGGCGGCGATGGAGTCGGGCGTCG
>JAQGKM010000292.1 GCA_028290125.1 Hyphomicrobiales bacterium
TTGTCGGCGAGCCAGCCGCCGGGCAGCACGGCCAGCATCTGCAGGCCCTGGTAGGCGGTGAGCGCGACGGCCGTCGCCGTCACCGGCAGGTGATAGATGTCCTTGAAGGCCACGACCGAGAAATGCACCATCCCGGAATTGGCCGCCGACGACAGGACGTAGAAGGCGAACAGCAGCATGATCTTGGGCGAGGTGACCAGCTCGCGCCACGAATCCTTCTGCTTCGGCTTCGTGTGGCCCGCGCCCGACAGGATCGTCGACAGGAACAGCATGGCGAGGCCGGTCGCCATCCCGATCGCCCCGATGGCGATGACGGCGACGCGCCAGCCCGACAGCGCCGCCAGCGTGACCATCAGCGGCGGGGCGACCAGGAAGCCGAAATTGCCGGCCAGCGTATGCGCCGAGAGCGCCCGTCCGAGACGTTTGGTGGCGATCCTGGCGTTCAGGATGGAATAATCAGCTGGATGGAACACGCTCGAGCCGGCGCCGGCCAGCAGCATGAGCGCCACCAATTGCCAGTATTGCGTCGCGACGCCGGTGAGCGCAATCGCCAGCGCATTGAGGAAGAGCCCGCCCGCCAGCACGCGCTGTCCGCCGATGCGGTTGACGAGAAAACCGACCGGCGTCTGCAGCAGCCCCGTGGTGACCGCGTAAGCCGTGATCGTGAGGCCGAGCTCGACATAGCCGACGCCGAAATCCGTCCGCAGCAGCGGAAAGAGCGGCGGTATGGCGAGCATGTAAAGATGGCTGAGGAGATGTCCGAAGCTGATCGTCCCGATCACCGGGATTTCGTGGCGCGTATCCAGGGCTTCGACGGACATTTCCTGACCTTCTCGAAGAGACGCCGTGACAGCATGGCGTCAGCGAAGCCATTTTCTGGACCACTCGCGGATGTACCGCAAGGGCGTTTTGGGCGCGCGTGACGCGCTGCGCGACATCATACGACATTTTTTAAGCCGCTGCAGCGCTTCGCCACAACTAATCCCTAATTTAAAAATCTATTTTAATGCAAAAGCAGTCAACTAAAACAACAGCTTGCATGCTCACCGCGAAGGCGAGAGCCGAACGTTTGCGCGCAACGGCAAATGTTTGCGCATTGTTGGCGCACCTGCTGCAATTGCCGCATTGAGTCAGGTAAGAATAGTTGTTACAAGCCGCCTTCTCTTCAACTTTGAACCCGAGATTCCTTATGTTGTCTCCTCGTGAAATTGACATGCTGCGTCAGATTATTTCCCTGGCGGGCGCCCTGATCTCCAGTGCGCATCCCGAAGCCGGCAAGGCGATGTCAAAAAAGTCCGCCAAGGCGAGCGCCGCGCCGGAGGGCAAGCGCCGCCGCCGGACCGGCAAGGAACTCGCGGACTTCCGCAAGATGCTCGTGGCCGAGCGCAAGCGGGGCGTGCCGGTCGCCGACCTCGCCGAGAAGCATGGCATCTCTGCCGCGTATATTTATCAGCTCTGAATATGAGGCGGCTCGCGCGGCGCATACATCTTCATTGATGCCGATCGCGTCGCGCTGGTCCCGCTCACACTAGGCGCCCGCCTCCAGCTGCGCGCTCCCCCGGAGCCATCGCTAAGCCGCTGGACAGCTGGTATAAAGCGCTGATCAAGTTGGGACGTGCGGAGCAGGAGCGGATCGCAGCGCCATGAAAATTGCACTTATCACCGGCGTTACCGGTCAGGATGGCGCCTACCTGGCCGAACTGCTGTTGTCCAAGGGTTACGAGGTGCATGGCGTCAAGCGCCGCACCTCGATGTTCAACACCGACCGCATCGACCATCTCTACCAGGATCCGCACGAACTGGGCCGGCGCTTCATCCTGCATCATGGCGACATGACCGACTCGTCGTCGCTCGTGCGCATCATCCAGCAGGTCCAGCCCGACGAGATCTATAATCTCGCAGCGCAAAGCCACGTCGCCGTCAGCTTCGAGGAACCGGAATACACGGCCAATTCGGACGCGCTCGGCGCCTTGCGCGTGCTCGAGGCGATCCGCATCCTGGGGCTCGAAAAGAAGACGCGCTTCTATCAGGCGAGCACGTCCGAGCTCTACGGACTCGTGCAGGAAACGCCGCAGAAGGAGACCACGCCCTTCTATCCGCGCAGCCCCTACGCGGTGGCGAAACTCTACGCCTACTGGATCACGGTCAATTACCGCGAGGCTGATGGCATCTACGCCTGCAACGGCATTCTCTTCAATCACGAGTCGCCGGTGCGCGGCGAGACCTTCGTCACCCGCAAGATCACGCGCGCGCTCGCGCGCATCAAGCTCGGGCTGCAGGATTGCCTCTATCTCGGCAATCTCGAGGCGCGTCGCGACTGGGGTCACGCACGCGATTACGTCGAGATGCAATGGCTGATGCTGCAGCAGGAAACCGCGGAAGACTTCGTCATCGCCACCGGCGTCCAGTACAGCGTGCGCGACTTCGTCGACGCCGCTGCGGCCGAGCTCGGCATTGCGATCCGCTGGGACGGCGAGGGCGTCGACGCGAAGGGCTACGACGCGCAGGGCCGCTGCATCGTCGCCGTCGATCCACGCTATTTCCGTCCGACCGAAGTCGAGACACTGCTGGGCGACGCAACCAAGGCCCGCGAAAAACTGGGCTGGACTCCAAAAACATCCTTCGCCGAACTCGTCTCAGAAATGGTGCGCGAAGATCTGCTGAGCGCGGAACGTGACGAGCTCATCACCAAGCATGGCTACAAGCCGATGGACTACCATGAGTGACGCTAGCGCCTACATGCGGACCGACGCGCGGGTCTTCGTCGCCGGTCATCGCGGCATGGTCGGCTCGGCGCTCGTTCGCAAGCTGCGCGGCCTCGGTCATACCAACATCCTGACGCGCGCCCACGACGCGCTCGACCTGGCCGACAAGGCCGCGACACGCCGCTTCTTCGAAGCGGAGCGGCCGGACTTCGTGTTTCTCGCGGCCGCGAAGGTCGGCGGCATTCACGCCAACGACGCCTATCCGGCGGATTTCATCTCCCAGAACCTCGCGATCCAGAGCAGCGTCATCGAGGCTTCGCATGCCGTCGGGGTGGATCGCCTGCAGTTTCTCGGGTCGAGCTGCATCTATCCGAAGCTCGCGCCGCAACCGATGAAGGAGGAGCACCTCCTCACCGGGCCGCTGGAGCCGACCAATCGCGCCTATGCGCTCGCCAAGATCGCCGGCGTCGAAATGTGCTGGAGCTACAATCGCCAGTTCCGGACGCGCTATCTGGCCGTCATGCCAACCAATCTCTACGGTCCGGGCGACACCTATCATCCCGAAAACTCGCACGTGATCCCCGGCATGATCCGACGGCTCCACGAGGCAAAGGTCGCGGGCGCGCCGAGCGTGACGATCTGGGGCACGGGCGCGCCGCGTCGCGAATTCCTGTTCAGCGATGACATGGCGGCGGCCTGCGTCCATCTCATGAACCTGCCCGATGAGCGCTACCTGCCGCTGCTGGGGCAGGACCGCAACGACGGGCTCGCGCCGCTGGTCAACATCGGGGTCGGCGACGACCTCACGATCCGCGAGCTTGCCGAAACATTGCAGCGGGTCGTCGGCTTTGCGGGCGCGCTCGCCTTCGATGTGTCCAAGCCCGACGGCACGCCGCGCAAGTTGCTGGACGTCACTCGCCTCACGGCGCTTGGCTGGACGGCGTCGACGCCGCTTCTCGAGGGTCTTGGTGTGGCCTACGACGATTTTCTCGCCAACCACCTCTGAGCCATGCGTCAGCGAATGCCGTAGGCCGCGCATTGCTGGCCGAGCCAGCTGGTGGCGGGCGGCGTGGCGTCGAGCGCGTGCAGGCGTTTCAGCTTGCCGTGCCAGGCGTGGACGATCTCGGTTGCGGGACCGATCATCGCGCGCGCCACGCGGTCGTCCGCGTCGATCAGCAGATGCGTTTCGCTGTCGCGCAACGGATAGAACCGCTCCTTGGGCGCCACATGCGCTTGCAGGCCGAGACGCTCGACGAAATAGGTCAGCGCCCGCGGACCGATGCTCATTTCCTCGATATCGCGCGGAAACTTGTTTCCACACAGGATGCTCAGCTCGCGAAGCACCCGCACGCGCGGCGTCGCCCACGGCGCCCGCACCGGAATTGCGGTAATGGCGCGCCAGTAGGTCTCCAGCAGTTCGGATCCGCTCGGCATATGAAGGACGGCGTTGTTGATCCGGCGCCCGTTGTCGAGCCAGCCCATCACGTAATCAGTTGGCTGCGGCAGCTCGCTGAGGAGAATGCAATCCGCGTCGCACCACAGGCCGCGCGACTGGCGCAGCAGCGCGATGCGCACGATGTCCGCATAAAGCGCGTAATGCTTCTGCTGGTGATAGAGGATCGCCGGCGCCTCGTCCGGTAGCACGTCGCGCACGTCGAAGACCTCGACCCCCTCGAGGGTCCCGCGCATGGCGGCGACGTCTCGCGTGAAAAGCTCGACACGGTGTCCCATCGACATCATGGTCGCAAGGCTGAGGCGCTCCAGCCAAGAAACCTTGCCTTCCCAATATGTGACGATGACTGGCTTCATGCTGACTGGAACCTGCTCGAATGGTCCGGATTCGTCCGGCGGCAATCTGCTAACCTGAAAACGGCCCCGCCGTCTACGCATTGAAGACATTGCGGAATCGGCTGGTCAACAGGGCCGCCCCGACGCGCCGGGGCGTCTCTTTGGGAGGACACGCATCCGGCATCGCGTTTGCGTCAGCGTCGTCATGCTGAATGCGTCCGGATTCGGCTGTGAGCCGGGGGGCCTGACGCCGGCTTGTTGTCGGCCAAGCCAAAGGCTGCTGTAAGGAGAGATGTCCGTCTTTACCGCGACAGGACCCCATGATGGACAAGAACGGCCATCCTGGGTTAGCGGTCAGTGATGTCCCGTTCGATTTCGGCAGCCGGGAAAAGGGTAGGTTCGAAATGTCCATCATCCCCGTGATCATGTGCGGCGGCGCGGGCACCCGCATGTGGCCTGAATCGCGCGAGAGCTTCCCCAAGCAGTTCCTCAAGTTGTTCGGCGAGCACTCGACGTTCCAGACCGTCGCGGCCATCCTGGCTCAGGCGCCCGCCTTCGACCGGCCGATCGTCATCACCAATCATGCCTACCGGTTCCTGGTCGCCGAACAGCTGGCGCAGGCCGGCGTCATCGCCGAAGTGGTGCTCGAGCCGGTGCGCCGGGATTCGGGTCCCGCCATCGCTGTCGCCGCCGAACTTGCGCTCGCCCGCGACCCGCAGGCCGTCGTCATCGTGATGGCCGCCGACCATGTCGTGCAGGATACCGCCGGCCTCGTGGCCAAATGCGAGGAGGCGGCCCGCGCCGCCGCCAAGGGCCGCATCGTGACGCTCGGTATCAAGCCGACCCATGCCGAGACAGGCTACGGCTACATTCGCCCGGGCGCCGAAATCGGCGACGGCCTGAGCGAGGTCGCGGCCTTCGTCGAAAAGCCCGACGCCGAAACAGCCCGGACCTACGTCGAGCAGGGCTATCTCTGGAACTCGGGCAATTTCGTTTTCTCGGCCGCCACCATGCGGGACGAAATCGCCGCCTTCGAGCCGGCCATGGCGCTGGCCTGCGCCGAGGCTGTCGTCAAGGCGAAGCGCGACCTGCAATTCCTCGTGCTCGACGAAACGGCCTTCGCGGCCGCCCCCAAGAAATCGATCGACTATGCGGTGATGGAGCATACGCGCAAGGCTGCGGTCATTCCTGCCGACATAGGCTGGAGCGACGTCGGCGCCTGGTCGGCGGTGCGCGCGCTCAGCCCCCAGGACGAACGCGGCAACGCCGTGCGCGGCGACGCCTTCGTGTTCGACGGCTCCAATTGTCTCGTGCGCACTGACGGCCTGCTGACCGCCGTCGTGGGCCTGAGCGACGTCGTCGTCATCACGACGCAGGACGCCGTGCTCGTTGCGCATGCGGACGCGGCGCCGCGCGTCAAGGACGTGGTGGAATCGTTGAAGCAGTTGAAGCGGCCGGAGGCGCAGGAGCACAAGCGCGTCTACCGCCCTTGGGGCTATTACCAGAGCATCGACACGGGCGGGCGTTATCAGGTGAAGCGCATCGTCGTGAATCCTGACGGGCGGCTCTCGCTGCAGAAGCATTACCACCGCGCCGAGCATTGGATTGTTGTGCGGGGCACGGCCGAGGTCACCATCGATCAATCGGTGAAGATGGTGCACGAGAACGAGTCGATCTATCTGCCGATCGGTTGCACGCACCGCCTCGTCAATCCGGGCAAGATCGACCTCGAGCTGATCGAGGTTCAAACCGGCAGCTACCTCGGCGAAGACGACATCATCCGCGTCGAGGATGTCTACAACCGCAGCTGACAGCGTGCACAGGGCTCAGGCCTGCGCCAGCATCTCGCGTGCAGCCTGCAGCACCTTGTCGACCGGCAGCGTCTCCATCAGGCAGAAACTCTTCTCCACGGACTCGCGCAGCAGCGGCGCGAGCTCCTCGTAGGGCGCATCGGTCGAGACCACGCGGCAGTTCGTCCCCCACGGACCGTAAAGCCGTGCGGGCGTCGGGCCGAACAGGCCGATCGTCGGCGCGCCTGTCGCTGCAGCGAGGTGCATCTGCCCGTTGTCGTTGCCGATGTAGAGCGCCGCACGTTCGATGACGGCGCCGGCCTGCAGCAGATTGGCCTTGTCCATGAGATCGATGCGATGGTCCGCCGGCAGCGCGCGCAGCGTGGGTTCGGCCTCCGGCCGTTCGTTGGGCGCGCCGAGCAGGACGATGCGGCCGCCCGGCAGGGGACCATCGGGCGCAATCAGCCGCCGGGCGAGTTCGGCGAAGCGTTCCGCCGGCCACGTCTTGTGGATGTGCGTCGCGCCCGGACCGAACACGATGTAGGGCGCGCCGTCCGGCACCAGCGCACGCGCATGGGCGCGGTCGTCGTCGCCGATCCACACTTTCGGGTCGGGCGGCGGCGAGAGGCCGAGAACCGCGCCGGCTTCCTCGACCTTGTGCATGTCCTTCGCGCGGCGCAGCCGACGCGTGTCGCGCGACAGCAGGGCGTACGACACACCGCTCTTGCGCAGGTCGACCACGAGATCCCAACGCGTGCGCACGACATCGCGCCACAGATCGAACCAATGTCGGTGGTGCTTGCGTTTGCGCATCGGGATCACGCGTGCGAGTCGCGGAATGTGCCGCGTCAGCCCGACGCAGGAGGGGCCGCAGACAAGTGTGATCTCGGCGTCGGGGTGAACGCTCAGAAGATGATCGATGAGGCCGCTGCCGAGAATGAAATCGCCGATTCTCGTGTTGCCGATGAACAGGATGCGCATGGCGCGCACCCTAACGCCAAAGCGGCGTCGCTCAAAATCGGCAGGCTGGATCAGACGTGCGCCAGTGCGGCCTTGGCGGGATCGTAATAGGCGATGGTTTCGATGTTGCGGGCCGTGACATGCGCGACCGCCTTGCCGGCGAGCTTGCGTGTGTAGACATCGCCGCTCTTCGACCATTCGCTGGCCTTGCCGGCGAGATACAGCGTGTCGGCCCCGGCGCCGCCATCGGTCGTGACGTCGCCGGTCGCGGCCGTGTAGAAGGCGTCGGCATTGCTGCCGCCTTTCGCGCTGGTGATCTTCGAGCCCCAGGCGAGACCGACATTGTTGTTGGCGACCGATCCGTTCTGGGCGATCGAGCTGAACGCACCTTCGCGGAAATCAAAAATGTCCTTGCGGGTGGTCTGGCTGGCGTCGAGCGTGGCTCCGGTAGGCGCCCAAAGGGTCTCAAGCCCGCTCCAGCTGTCCGTGAACGTCGTGGTCTGATGTTTGGCGAGCGCCGCCGGATCGGACGGATTCGTGTTCGCGCCATACAGAAACTGCAGGGCGAGCACATCATAGCTCATCAGCGTTTGCGGATTGGCGCTCATGCCCGGCGCGCCATAGTAGGACATCAGGCTGTAGCGCCGGTTGTCAGTGGCTTTCGGCAGGAACGGTCCCGGCGCGCCGCCCCCGCCCGCATTGTAATTGCCCGGATGTTTCAGGCCGAGCGTATGTCCTATCTCGTGCAGCAGGGTCGTCCATCCATACGAGCCGTTGGTGAAGGTGCTGTTGGTCGACTGGTCGGATGCGAGGAAGAGGTATTCCGCGTGCCCGCCGCTCTGGTTGGGCGCATTGGCGTAGCCGGCGCTGACGCCGCCCTGGTTGTTTTGTCCGAAGACGATGTCGGCCTGGGCCGGATCGCTGACAGCCTCGAACCGCAGGTTGACGACATTCGACAGGTAGGCGAACGCGTCCGCGACCGCGAGCTTCTGCACATCGCTCATCACCGCCGCGCCGCGCGCGTCCTCGCCGGTCAGGTTCTTGAGGGAATCCGTTGTCGCAAAGGCGTATTTCACCGTCTGGGTCAGGGCGCTCGTGAGCGAGCGCACGCCCGTCTTGACGATGTTGCTGGAAAGGGTGGCGAGCGCGCCCGCATCGTGCAGCCACGACTTCGTGCCGCCGAACACAAGCGCGTCGATGTTGGCGTCGCCGCTCTTGGGCACGAGGGACGCGGCCTGCGTGACGCCGATCGCATAGCCCTGATAGATCGCCGTCGTGTTGGTCTTGTCGATCGCCTGACCGGTCAGCCGCAGCGTGTAGGTCCCGTCCGCCGCCGCCTTGTAGGTGAGCTTCGCGCTGGTCTTGCCGACGCCGCCGAGCACCGACTGAACGACCTTGCCTTTCGAATCGAGCACCTCGAGTTTCATGTTGCCGCGCGCCGAACTCAGGCCGAACGAACTCGTCACCGTGTAGGAAGCCCCGGCCCGCAGATCGACCGTCTCGGTCGCGCTCGTGACGCCGGCGCCGACCGATGCGGATTTCGACCCGGCGACTTCGTAGGCCCCGCCGGCCTTCTGCAGGACGATCGAGGCGCCCGACCCCAGCGCGGCTCTCGTCGCCGCCTCCGCGATCAGCGCCGCCGCGCGGGCCTGCGTGCCGTTCGGCGCCACGATCATGGACGATTGCGGCGCGGCGACGGGCGTCTGGACGGCCTGCAGCGCGCTGCGCGTCGCCTGCTGGCTGGCCAGAAGGCGCGTGGCTGTCGAAAGGGAGGCGATGCTGGTCATGAGGTTTGCCCGATACGCAAGACCGGGGCGGCTCCCCGTGCGCGGACCTTGCGCGACGGGCCTCACCGAAATCCTAAATGGTTCACGTAAATCAGCTGGTATCGGAGCGTTCCGCAACGGAAGAAAAGACCGCAAGCGGACCAGCACTGCATTGATCGAGAAGCAAAAGGCGGCTCCTGATTTCGATAGGATCAAGCGAAGCGATCTGCTATCCTTGAAAATATTGAGATCTCGACGCCGCTCGCCCTTTTTGAGTGCAATTCATTTTCCATATTTTGCAATGTCAGGTTGTACGAGCGTGATTTTCGACTCGCCGCCCGCCCTCACTCTCTCTCTTGTGGCGTCCTTCACGTCCTCGGCCGTGTCGATCCGGCTCGGGCTGCCCTATGCAGGCAGGCTCGCAATGGCGACCCCGGTTGCGCGTTCGAGCCATGCGACGCCTGTGCCGCAGTCTGGTGGCCTGTTCGTCATTGCGTCCCTGACGCTGGCGATACTCCTCGTAGCCGGCGTGTCTGACTTGAGATTGCGCGAGCTCGCCTGGCTCGCGCCGGCCCTTCTGCTGACCGGACTTGGATGGCTCGACGACCGTGCCGATCTACCGGCGCTGGCGCGCCTCGCTGTCTACGCGCTTGTGAGCGTGATGACGGTGCTGTCCGGACTTGTCCCGCCGCTTGCGGCGACCGGTTCGTGGCTGCTCGACGGCGCGATCCTGACCTTCTTCCTTCTGGCCTTCATCAATGTGACCAATTTCATGGACGGCATCGACGGGATCGTCGTCGCCGGACTGGCGCCGGCGCTGCTCTTCGCAGGCCTGAACGCCGGGACGGCTGGCGACGGCGGGCTCGCATTGCGGGCCTTCGTACTGCTCGGCGCCCTGGCGGGGTTCTTCGTTCATAATCGGCCGCGCGCCAGCATCTTCCTCGGCGATTGCGGCAGCATCGCCGTCGGCTTTCTGACGGCCTGCATTCTGATCGACCATGCGCACGCACAGGGCGTCGTCGCCGCGGTCATCCTGCCGCTTTACTTCCTGTGTGACACGTCGATCACGCTGGTCCGCCGCATTCTGAACCGTGAGAAGATCTGGGAAGGCCATCGCCAGCATTTCTATCAGCGCGCGCTCGACAGCGGACAGTCCAACGGTTCGATCATCGCGCGGGTGGCCGCCTGCAACGTCGTGCTCTGCGCCCTGTCGTATGCCGCCGCCGCTGGACCGGCCTGGCAGGCGCCCGCGCTCGGGGCGGCGCTGGCCTGCGTCGCGATCCTGCTGCTGTCGCTGGCGCGGGGTGCGAGATGAGCGGTGGCGTCTCCCTGAAAACAGCGGCCCGAAAGCGCCTCGAAGCAACGCGCTACGGATTCGTGCTTGCGCACGACGCCATCTTCGCCGCGTTCGCCTTCTGGATGGCGGCCGTGATCGTTCTGCCTATCCCGCAATTCATGGAAGACGCTGCTGTCGTTACGCCCTTCGCGTGTTTCGCCAGTGTCGCATCCGTGTCGATCTCGCGCATGTTCGGCGTCTTCTCGACACGCTGGCGGCTCGCCTCGCTGACGGATTTCATTTCGTTGATCAAGAGCGCGGTCGTGCTAGCGATCTTCCTGTTGCTTGCGCGTCAGGCGTTTCGCTATTTCCACGTCGACCAGCTCTTCCTGGCGGAACTGCGGGTGATCTGTCTTGGCGCCATTCTGACGCTGGGCTCGCAGGCGGGTGGACGCATCGCGTTCCGGTATTACCACTTCCTGCGACGCCGCAAGGCCATCCGGACACGCGCGGAGGTTACGATCTTCATCGGGGATGTCTCCGAGTCCCAGGGCGCCCTGCGTGCCGCCGAGCAGGGCATGCTTTCGGCGCACATCGTCGCCTGCCTCCTGCCGCGCGGGAATCGCAAGGCGCGAACAATCCGCACCATCCCGGTTCTCGGCACGACAGATGATCTCGACTATGCGGTCAATCAGCTCGCGGCTGGCGGACAGGCCGTCACGTCGGTGCTTCTTTCGGCCGGGATGCTCAATCGCGGCGAAGAAGCGCAAGCGCTGAAACGCATGGCGCGGCGGCTGGGCCTTACGCTGCTGAAGATCGAGACGGTCGCGATAGGTGGCCGCGCCGAGGTTCGCTTCGAGGATTTTCTGTTTCGCCGCCGGCGACGGATCGACCACCGGCCCATCGGATTCTTCGTGTCGGGCAGGACGCTGCTCATCACCGGCGGCGGTGGCACCATCGGCGGCGACATCGCCATGCGTGCCGCGGCGCATGGCGCTGCGCTGATCGTCCTGCTCGATATCGCCGAGCTCGGCCTGCAGACGCGTCTCGCGCGGCTTCGGCAGGATTATCCGTCTGTGGAAGCGCGCGCGGTCCTCTGCAATGTCCGCGACGCGACGCGTCTTAATGCGCTGGTCGCGCGCATCAGGCCTGACGTCCTCGTCCACGCAGCCGCCCTCAAGCATGTCGATCTCGTCGAGGACAATTGGCAGGAGGCCGTTTGCACGAATGTCTTCGGGACTGCGAATGTGCTTGAAGCCGCGGAGCGTGCAGCGGTTCCGGCGGTCGTCAACATCTCAACCGACAAGGCGGCCGATCCCGTCGGCATGCTCGGCTTCACCAAACGGGCCGGGGAAGCGCTCGTCGTTGAAGCGGCGCAGCGATCCCGCCATCGCCGATACTCGGTCCGTTTCGGCAACGTGCTCGGGTCGAGCGGCTCGGTGCTGGAAGTCTTCCTGGCGCAGATCGCTGCGGGCGGTCCGATCACCCTCACGGACCCAGCCGTGATGCGGTATTTCATGAGCCGCGACGAAGCCGCCGAACTCGTCCTCGCGGCAGGGTCGCTGACAGACGACGCTCCGCTGTACCTGCTCGACATGGGCGATCCCATTCTGATCCGCGACCTCGCGATCGAGGTCATCGAATGGGCCGGCTTCACGCCACATGAGGACATCGCGATCGTGACGACCGGGTTGAGACCTGGCGAACGTCTCGAAGAAGTGCTCGTGTCGCAGGGTGAAATGCTGAGCGATACGACGATCCACGGGATTGCCGCGCTCCAGCGCCCGACCTCAGCGCCATTGGATCTGCACCGTCTTCGAGATGCATTGGAAGCCGACGACAAGGCGGCAGTCATCGCGGCCCTGGCGCTTCTTCCGGAGGAACGATTTCGGAAACAGGCCGTCGGAGCATGAGGTCCGGGCTCGCCAGAATCGTGCGCGTGGCGGCGCAAGCCAACTTCGAGTTCTGGCTCCTGTTCGCCGTCCTTCCGGTCAGCCTTCCCTTTGTTCGGCGTGCGGGTCCGCCGCTGCTGGTTCTGGCGGCCTTGGTGGCCGTCGTTCGGCTCATGTCGGACGAAAGCGGCCGCAAGGCCGTTCGGACGCGCCTCCGGGACGAGCGCGTGCTCGTCGGGGTCCTTTTCCTCGGCTGGGCGACCGCGACGCTGTTGTGGTCGCCATGGCCCTCCCGCGGCGCTGCCGCGGTTGCGAGCGGCTGGCTCATGTTCGGCGCCTTTCTGGCTTTGGTATGCGATCCGGCACTGCGGCGCCGACCGCATTTCGACCGTGTGCTCACAACGTCCGTTGCAGCCGGCGCGGCGCTCGTGGCTCTCGATCTCGCGCTCGGGCGCGGCGGGTGGAATGTCTTTCACAAGGCCGTGGAGCCGTTCCGCGCCAACATGGTGCTGGTGAGCCTCGTGCTCCTTGCCTGCGCCTGCTTGCCCCGATTGCGAACAAGCACGGCGCATGTCTTTGCAATGATCGCCGTGCTGGTCGTGGCGCTCGCGGCTGGAGAAAGCGAAACCGCAAAACTTGCCTTCGTGGCGGCAGCCGCAGCCTGTCTTGCAGCTTATGTTCTGCCATTGCGTATCTTGTCGGTCAGTCTTGCGGCCGTCCTGTGTCTTGTCTGGTTCGGCTTTTTCTGGTTCGCGCCGGTCGCCGAAGCCGCCGCTCATTTGCTGCCGTGGCTCGCGCGTGCCGGTCACGCGGCGGAGCGGCTCCAGATCTGGAATGCCTTCGCGCACCTGGCTGTCGCAGGCTACCCGATGGGCTGGGGCGTCGAGTCCGTCGCGATGGCGCCGACGCTTCCGTACTTCGCGACGGCGCCGGAGGTCGTGCAGGCCGGCCTCGCGTGGATGCACCCGCACAACAACATCATTCAGATCGCCGCGGAGATGGGGCTTCCCGGGCTCGTTCTCGGCTGGGGGGCCAGCATGGTGGCCGTCTGGTGGGTGCAGGCCGATCCCGAACGCGCGCCGCCACGCGCCGCGCTCGCAGCCGCCATCCTGACGGTGGCTCTCGTCAGCCACGGATTTTGGCAGATGTGGTTCTGGAGCGCCGCAGCAGTCTCGGTGCTGTCGCTAATAGGCCCCACCTCACGTGACCTGCCCGCTGCCACTCGTGTGTCGGGCGAGGGTGGCTCACGCTTTCCTTTCATGACGAGAAAGACAAAATAAGCGCTTCACCTTTGGATGCCGCCATTTATAAAGAGACACGTAGTTTTTTTTATCATGCGAAAATTTTCAGATGCAACCGATTGATCTTACAAACGTCTCTCCATGGATTTGCGTGCGCAGCGAGCCGCATCGCGAAGCCGTGGTGGAAGCCAATCTGAGACGCGGCGGCTTCGAGGTCTATTGCCCGCGATATCAACGGTGGATCACGCATGCGCGCCGACGGCAACTCGTCCGGCAGCCCCTGTTTCCCAGTTATCTTTTCACACGCTCCGCGCTCGGTCTCGAGGCCATGTGTTCTGTCCGCAGGACGCCTGGAGTCGCGTCGCTCGCAGCACGAGATCTTGCTTCCGCAATCGTGTCGCAGAGTGTGATCGAGGCTATCAGGGCGCGTGAAGGCGCGGATGGCTGCGTAGAATTTCAGGATCGCTTCAAGCCGGGGGAGACAGTGCAGGTCGAGGGGCTTCCGCTCGACCTCCAAGCAGTCTTTTCAGCGCGTGAGGACGATCACCGATCTAAAATCTTACTGAGCCTGCTTGGCAAGCAGCACTCAGTGACCGTGCTGACGCGCGCACTCAGCAATGTAGCGTAAGGCGTCGCGCTGTCGGAAAGAAATTACGCCAGGGTGAGTCATTCACCCTGAGTGCGGAGCTCGCGCAAAAACCGGTCTGGCGGCGCTCCTTAATTTATGACGATGACAGGAGACGAAGACTTTCGATGAACGTCGCCACCTCTGATCGATGCCCACTTTCGCTGACGATGGCGTCACCGCTTGCGCGTGCGAAGCGACGCGGGCGCATCTTCGACCTTTTGTCGATTGTGCTGCCGGAGGCGAAGCGACGTGCTTGACCGGACCTCGCTCTCGCGGCGCTTGCGCGTTCTGCACGCCTACAAGGTCTACCATCCGGAGTCCTACGGCGGCGTTCCCTATGTGCTGCAGCACTTGCTGCGCGTCGCGCCGACGAGCCTGGATCACAAGCTCATCGTCTGCTCGCAGTCTTGCGGCGACGAGCCTCAGGTCATGCGCGTGCGCTCGTTCGGAAACCTGTTCTCGCTGCCGATTGCGCCCGCGTACCCGTTTCGCCTCTGGCGCGCGCTCGACGATGCCGACGTCGCCGTGCTGCACGCGCCCTTTCCACTTGCCGATCTTGTTCTCGGCCTCGGTCTTCGCCGGCGCGTTCGGCTGATCGTCTACTGGCATTCCGACATCGTGAAACAACGCGTCTTCCGGCGACTTCTCGCGCCGCTGACGCGCCGGGTGCTGCAGCGCGCCGAGCGCATCATCGTCTCGCATCCGAGCGTGGTCCAGAAAGGGTCCTTGCTCGAAAGCTTCGCGAACAAATGCGCTGCCATTCCATTTGCCGTCGATGCCGCAGCGCTTGACGCCGCCACCACCCCTGAGCAGGTCGGCGCCATCCGCGCGCGCTTGCCTCAGCTCATCGTCGCCTGCGGGCGACTTGTCGCCTACAAGGGGTTCGATGTTCTGGTCGAGGCGGCGCGCCATATCCCGGCGCCTGTGGTGATCATAGGCGAGGGGCCGGAGCGTGAGCGGCTGGAGCGTCTGATCGACCGACATGGTCTCGGGCACAGGGTCACACTGGCCGGGGCTTTGAAGGATCCGGAGCTCTGCGCATACCTCAAGGCTGCCGCCATTTTCGTCCTCCCGTCGATCACGGCAGCCGAAACGTTCGGCATCGCGCAATTGCAGGCGATGGGCTGCGGAACGCCGGTCGTCAACACAGAGCTTCCGACAGCGGTTCCGCACATCGCCAGCAATGGCGCCGAGGGGCTGACGACGCCGCCGGGCGATCCGGAAGCGCTCGCGCAAGCTCTCGCCCGACTGCTTGCAGACCCAAAATTGCGAGCGCGGCTCGGCGCAGCCGGACGGGTGAAGGTCGAGAAAATCTTCAGTGTCCGGGCGTTCGAGGCGGCGATTGAAAATGTCATCTGCGGCCTGAAGCAGAAGGTTGAGTCATGAACACGAGAACCGACGCCGTCATGTCCGGGCTTGAAACGCGGACAAGCGCGAAAGCCACTGCATTTCAAAAAACCATGACTGACATCAGGACTGGATTGCTGAATTATCCGCTGTGGAACGCATTGGCTTGGCAAGACATCAAGCAGCGGTACCGTCGTTCGACACTCGGCCCGCTCTGGATGACGATCAGCACCGCCATCATGGTCGGCGCGCTCGGCTTCGTTTATTCGTCGATCTTCGGCCAGGTGCTTTCGGAATACATTCCCTATGTCGGGATCGGCCTCGTGATCTGGTCGTTCATCTCGTCGATGCTCAGCGAGGCCTGCACGGTCTTCGTGTCTGCCGAGGGCATGATCAGGCAGGCGCGGCTCCCGTTCACGATCTATGTGGCGCGGGTGATCTGGCGCAATTTCATCGTGCTGTTTCACAATGCGATCATCATCGTCCTCGTGCTTGCGGCGTTCGGCAAGGGCTTCGGCCTGTCGATCATCGGCCTGCCGATTGCGCTCGTGCTCTATTTCATCACGAGCCTCGCGCTCGGCGTGCTGCTTGGCATTTATTGCTGCCGGTTTCGCGACATCGCGCAACTCATCGTCAATGTCGTGCAGGTGATGTTCTTCATCACCCCGATCATGTGGCAGGCGAGTCTGCTCAAGTCGCAGCGCTGGGTGGCGGACTACAACCCGTTTCACCATTACATCGAGATCGTTCGCGATCCGCTTCTCGGGGCTGCTTTCCCCTGGGAGTCTTTCGGCGTCGTCCTGCTCACGACAGTGCTGTTGTCGGGTCTGGCGCTCGACGCGCTGACCCGCTTTCGTCACCGCATCGCCTATTGGGTCTGAACCGTCCTCATGAGCTACATCGAAGCCCATAATCTGACCGTCGACTTTCCGCTGTTCGAGAACTCGCATCGCTCGTTGAAGAACGTCGTCATGAATGCGACGACGGGCGGTCGACTGGCGAGAGGCGTCGACCGCAAGCCGACGGTGCGCGCCCTCGACCATCTGAGCTTCTCGATCCGTTCGGGCGAACGCGTCGGTCTCGTCGGCCACAACGGCTCGGGCAAGACCACCTTGCTGCGTGTTCTGGCGGGCATCTACGAGCCCGTCGCGGGAACGCTCGCCGTAGAGGGAAAGGTTGCGTCGCTTCTCGACATTTCACTCGGGATGGATCCCGACGCCTCCGGTTACGAGAACATCTATCTCCGCGGGATCGTGCTCGGCCTGTCGTCGCGAGAAATCGCATCGCGGACGGACGAAATTGCTGCCTTCACGGGTCTCGGCGAATTCCTCGACATGCCGGTGCGCACCTACTCGAGCGGCATGCAGCTGAGACTTGCCTTCGCGGTCTCGGCCAGCGTCGAGGCCGACATTCTGATCCTGGACGAGTGGCTGAGCGTCGGCGACGAGGAGTTCGGACGAAAGTCTTCCGAGCGGCTGAACCAGTTGATCGAAAGCTCCAAGATCCTGGTGCTGGCGTCCCATTCGCTCGAGCTCATCCAGAAGGTCTGCACGCGCGTCATCCGCCTCGAACATGGCTGCATCGTCTCGGATGAGCATGTCTGAGCGCATGCACTCCATCCGCCTTCTCTGCCCTGCCGGGCGCCTGGACGCGGCCGATATCGTGCTGGCTGCTGTCCGGCGCAGTTGCGGGCGTGGCGCCGTCGTGCGGGCGTCCTACGCCGAGCTGCTGCGGTTCGCCGCCGCAAAGGCGCCGGGCGTGTGGGTGGTGATCGATCCGCCGGACGCCTGGGCGGGGGCTATCGCTGCGCTTCTTGAACAGTCGCGCTCAAAGATCCTGCTTCTCGGGCGCGTGCCGGCGCTCCTGCTGGCGTCTCTGGGGATGCATGAGGCCGGCGACCTCGCGACGATGCACGGAGCGGCCGATTGCGGCCCTGCGCCGGTCGGAGGATCCTCGGAGAGCGCTGCGGTCGTGCGCTGGACCCGAGCGGTCGGGCGAGGCCCGCTGGCGTTGTCATCGCGTCCGTTCAGGAGATTCGATTTCGCCGACGAGTGGAACAACCTCGGCTACGGCGCGATCGCGCTCGACGGATCGATCTGGTCGCTGAGCCAATTGGCGACGGCGCCCGGCGACGCCGCGCTGGCGCATGTCGGAGTGGGCGGAAAGCCCGTCGCAACATGGTCGGCGCTCATCGACCGGCCCGGCGGGTCGCTGCTTTGGATCAACCGCCCGGTCGGGCCGGTGGACTCTCCTGACTGGTCTGAGGTCGAGCGTTTCCTCAGCGATCACCGCCCCGCCCACCTGCCGTGCGTCCCGGTTTTTTCGGAAGTGCCGGCCGGCCATTCCGCCGCCGTCACGATGCGGCTCGACTGCGACGAGGATGTCGAGTCCGCGCGCGAGCTTGCGGAGGCCTATGCGCGCATCGGGATTCCATTCTCCCTCGCGCTGCTAGCAAAAGTGCTTGGCGATGCGCGGCACCATGATCTGCCACGTCAGCTGCTGCGCACGGGCGGGTCCGTGCTGTCGCATTCGGTCACGCATGCGGAGCGCTGGGGCGGTGATTACGAAGCGGCGATGAACGAAGCGATCCATTCCGCCGCGACGATCGAGCAGGTCACCGGGCAGCGCGTGCGCTACGCCGTCTCCCCCTTCCACCAGACTCCTGCCTTCGCGCGCCGGGCACTCGAAGACGCCGGCTATGAAGGCGTGGTTGGGGGGATCATACGAAACGATCCCGATCATCTGATGGCGCGCTCGGGATCATGCCCGGCGTCGGGAGAGGGCTTCATCTCGTTCAGCCAGCAATGCATGCTGCATGGCGACTGCCTGCGCGAGGGGTCAGATCCGCTCCGGATCTACCGGGAAGCGTTCGATGCGGCGCGCGCCAGCACGACGTTCTTCGGCTACCTCGATCATCCCTTCTCGGAGCGCTATCGCTACGGCTGGCGGGACGAAGACCAGCGGCGCGACGCGCATCTTTCGCTTGTGGCCCACATGCAGCAGTCAGGGCGCGTGCTGTTTTGCAACGAGGAAGACGCGTTCGACTTTCTCTACGACCGAAGCATGATGGCGGCCATGCCGGTCAAGCACGGATTTCACGTCGACTATGCGCCGTTGCGCAAGGGCCGGTGGGACGTTGGCGTCCGGTTTCGTGGCGAGACGCTGACCGTCCCGCCCGACGGACTGCTGCTTTGAAGGTCCTCGTGGTGATGGGGACGCGCCCCGAGGCGATCAAGCTCGCGCCCGTGGTCCTTGAAGCACGACGTCTCGGCGCCGGTCTGGACATCGAGGTCTGTTCGACGGGCCAGCACCGCGAGATGCTGCGCGACGCCATGGCGGTCTTCGGCATCGTGCCGGACATCGATCTCGATCTGATGCGGCCCGATCAGACCTTGCCGGATCTCACCGCCAGGGTGATTGCGCAGACGGCCGGGGTGATCCGGGACCGCAAGCCGGATCTCGTCATCGTTCAGGGCGACACATCGACGGCTTTCGGCGCCGGGCTCGCCGCCTTTCTCCAGCACGTGCCGGTCGCGCATGTCGAGGCGGGATTGCGGACCGGCGACATGGACAGTCCTTTCCCGGAAGAGGCGAACCGAAAGTTGCTCGCCAGTCTCGCCCGGCATCATTTCGCCCCGACGACAAAAGCTGCCGACAACTTGCGCCGGGAGGGCGTCGCGGATGATGCGATCGCCGTCGTGGGAAACACCGCCGTCGACGCGCTGCACCTGACCAGTCGGTCGCGGATTAATCCTGCGGCTGAGGAGATCCTTGCAGACTCCCGTGACGGGCTGGTGCTCGTCACAAGCCACAGGCGAGAGAACCTCGGCGGCGGGCTGCTGCGCATATGCGCCGCCGTGCGACATCTGGCGCGCGCGCACATGAGGCTGACCTTCGTGTTTCCCGTGCATCTCAATCCGCAGGTCCGGGACGTGGTCCACGCCGAACTCGACGGTCTGGAGAACGTCCGCCTGATCGAACCGCTCGACTTCCAGTCGCTGCTGGCGCTCCAGCGCAACGCCGTCCTGATCCTCACGGATTCAGGCGGCATCCAGGAGGAGGCGCCGACGTTCGGCGTGCCGGTTGTCGTGATGCGCGAGCACACGGAACGAGCCGAGGGCGTCGCAGCCGGTTTTGCAACACTGGCCGGAACGCAGACTCACGCCATTGTGGCCGCCGCGGAGGCGTGTCTCGGCGATCCGGGACTGCGAAACGACCTGCTCTCGAGGCCGAGCCCCTATGGCGACGGCATGGCGTCTCATCGGATCTGGTCGGCGCTGCTCGGCAGACCATGGGAGCCTTTCCGTGGCTGAACCGGACGGTTGCATCCTCTATTCGACGGCTGATTGGGACACGCCCTACTGGACCAACAAGCAGCATATGACGGTGGATTTCGCACGTCGCGGCATCCGGGTTCTTTATGTGGAGACGGTCGGCATCCGGCGCCCGAAGCTCGCATCGGGGCGCGATCTGACACGCATCCTGCGCCGCTTGTGGAAGGCCGCGCGCGGGATGCGGCGGGTCGACGACAACGTCTGGGTGCTTTCGCCCCTTTCCATTCCGGTCGGACGCAAATTCGGCGTCATCGGGTCGTTCAACAGCTTTCTGCTGCGCAACAGCGTGCGGGTGGCGTCCCTGCGGCTCGGTTTCGCCTCACCCATGACGTGGACGTATCATCCTTACTTGCCCGATCTGGACCGATCCCGGACCGGACCGCTGGTGTACCACTGCGTCGACGACATCGCGGCCGTCCCGGGTGTCGATGCGACGACCTATGCCCGGCTTGAAGAAGCGCTCGTGGCGAAGTCGGACCTGACGTTCGTCACGAGTCCCGGTTTGTACGAGCTCTGGCGCAAGGCCGGGCCGCATGTGCACTACCTTCCGAACGCGGTCGACGTCGGTCATTTTGCGAAAGCGCGCGATCTGAAGCCGACACTGGACCTTTCGAGCGCGACCGGGCCGGTCATCGGCTACATTGGGGCGCTCTCCGATTTCAAGGTCGATTTCAAGCTGGTTCTGGATGCCGTGCGGCTGCGACCGGACTGGACCTGGGTCTTCATCGGAGACGAGCGCGAAGGGCAGAGGAGCGACGACGTT